>JALOMO010000020.1 GCA_025455395.1 Bacteroidales bacterium | reverse complement strand
ACTTGTGAATGTTTTTGAGGCATATGTTCTTAACGACGTCTTCCTGCATGACCTTAACCGCCAGCTTGTTGTCAATTATAACGAGCAGAGACTTAAGACCACCGGCTTCCCGGGCATGAAGGTGGGTGATGTGAAGGTCCCCAACAATAATGCAGGGAACTGGGAGGACTGATGACTCAGTCGCAGATACATTCTATGGAGCTCTTCGACGAGACCCTTGACATAAACGCGACCGAAAATTACGATCTCAGCCTTGAACTCTCCGAAGAGGGACTATCAATGGCTGTTCTTGATCTTCTTCGCGGGAAATATGTTCTTCTGAGACATTATCCGCTTGCCCTTCCCGAAGGTAACGGGCAAAGAACCCATGCTGAAATTATAAGATCGGATGATTTTCTGAGGAAACATTACCGAAAGGTTTATATCATAGCGCCTTCCCCGCATTTCACACTTGTACCCTCGGCGGTCTTTGATCCGTCGCTCCGTGACGATTATTTTCGTTTCAGTCACAGCACTGCACCGGATTCGAAAATAACAGCCAACAACCTTCCTTTTCCTGGAGCTATGGTGCTTTTCGCTCCGGAAAGAGGAGTGGAAGAGGCAACATCTTCTTGTTGGCCAGGCATTATTCTATGGCACCAGACAAAGCCTTTACTACAGCATATCTCAACCGCCTGCCGCTCTTCAGAAGACCGGTATATTCATCTTCATTATGAAAAAAGCTTCATCACGATAATTATTGCTGAAAAAAGGAGCCTGGCCTATTGCAACAGCTTTGTCTGTCCCGATGCATCAGATGCAGGTTATTATCTTTTTAATGTACTTGAGAGCCGGGGCGTAAAAAGGGATGAGACAATTCACCTCAGCGGCTCTGTTGAACCATATAGTGAAGCACACCTGGCCATATTGAACTTTGCAGAGAATGTTAAGTTCGCCTCACCTATGATAAGACATGGGTTCAGCTATGTCATGCATGAAATAGCCCGTCACAGATGGCTCAATCTTTTTACCGCTGCATCGTGCGAATAATAGGAGGAGAGTTTAAAGGGAGACGCATCGATCCACCCGCCAGTTTCAGGGCCCGTCCGACAACTGACTTTGCCCGGGAGAGCCTGCTGAATATACTTGATAACAGGTATGATTTCAATAATGTTACCTTTCTTGACCTCTTTGCAGGTACCGGTGCCATAAGTTATGAGCTGGCATCCAGGGGCTGCAGAGATATCGACCTGGTAGAAACTGACAGGCGCCATTGTGAATTTATTAACGGATCATTTCGTACTCTGGGCATCAAATCCGCCCGAGTGCATCGAATTGATGTACGTAACTGGCTGAAAATATGTCATAAACAATATGACATTATTTTTGCCGACCCACCCTTTGCCCTTCCCTGGCTCACGGAGATTCCTGACATGGTACTCTCATCAGCAGCAGTGCACAAGGAAAGTGTCTTTATCCTTGAACACCCAAAATCATTTGATTTCAGCAGCCATCCCGCATTTTCGGAACATCGAAATTACGGCAACGTAAATTTTAGTTTTTTCAGGTCGGTTCTTTAGTGAATATGTTAATATTGAGTTAATAAGTGCCATTTTATCGGCCTTTAGTGATTTTTTTCATGGTTTAAATGCGGCACAACAGATATTTTCCGGTCTTTATATGGCATTAACGTTCATTTTAAACTCAAACAAACTAAAACATGAGAAAACTACTTCTAACTAGTATGATCTCCTGCTTTATGGTATTCACTCTCTTCGGACAGCAGAAGACCATTACAGGAGTGATCACAGACAAGACAGATGGTACCCCGGTCATCGGGGCAACCGTACTGGTGGAGGGCACCTCAACAGGTACTGCCACTGACCTGGATGGGAAATACACAATCAGTGCAGCACCAGGGGCTACTCTCGTCTTCAGATTCATCGGCATGAAATCACAACAGGTTACAGTTGGTACTGACGATGTGATAAACGTCGCTATGGAAGCAGATGATATCGGGCTTGACGAGGTGATTGTCGTCGGATATGGATCAGCCATCAAGAGGGAACTCACCGGCTCAATCACCAAGGTCGAGACTAAGGGGATAGCGGAGATGCCCACTGTCAGCTTCGAGTCTGCAATACAGGGAAAAACATCAGGTGTGTTTATTGAGCAGGCAAGCGGTAAGCTGGGTGAGACTGTAAAGATGAGGATCAGGGGATCATCATCGGTATCAGCAAATAACCAGCCTCTTTACGTCGTTGATGGTGTACCTATCACCACCCAAAGTCTCTCCAACGATGACAACCAGCCTACCAGCCCGCTGGCTGACCTGGCAATGACTGATGTAGAGTCTATACAGATACTGAAAGATGCTTCAGCAGCTGCCATTTACGGTTCAAGAGCTTCCAACGGCGTTGTTATTATCCAGACCAAAAGAGGCAAGAGCGGAGCAACCAAGTTTGACCTTCAATATACTACAGGTGTGAGCGAGCCAAGCAGACTGATGGAATGGCTTGACGCAGACCAGTATCTCGAACTGTTTAATGAGGCAATGGATAATGTTTCTGATGAAGACGGTTTAGTATGGGGCTGGATGCCCAGGGATGAGTTCTGGGAGTACTTTGTCGGCCCGCAATGGGATGACGGCCATAACACCGACTGGCAGGCAGAAGCCTTCCAGAAAGGATCTATCAACAGGATAAACCTTTCAGCCAGCGGAGGAACCGGTAATACAACCTTCTACACAGGTGTCACCTATGATGATACCAAAGGCATACTTCGGGGCAACACCATGAACAAGCTCAGCGCCAGGTTAAACCTTGAACAGAAAGCAACAGAGAAGCTAAGCTTCGGCGTTCAGATGAACATCATCAGGACAGAGATGGAAAGGGTAGAAAATGACAACGCCTACGCCACACCCCTGCAGCTGGTTGCACAGTCACCGCTGACAACGGTATATGATCCGGAGACAGGTGAACTGAATACGAACACCATTTATTACAATGGTCTGATATCACTCAGAGACGGTTCAAATAACCAGACCTCCTTCAGGTCACTGGCAAACCTTAATGCTACTTATAACATTTTCAAGGATCTCGCTTTCAAGAGCGAGTTCGGGACAGACATTTATGATCTCAGGGAGAAAAATTTCTTTGGACGAAAAACTATTGGTGCAGGTCCTGCCGGTGAGGCACAGAACCGGTCAGTCAGGGTCATCAATTACAACTGGGAAAACTACCTTACCTACATCAAGGCATTTGGCGTTCATCACATTAACCTTGTGGGAGGCATGTCTTTTCAGCAGGCCAATTCCACCGGATCAAACATTTTTGGTAAGGGATTTCCAACAGATGATTTCACGAACATAGAAAATGCTGCAGAGGCCACCGACTTTTCAAGCTGGGAAGATGCAACCTCGTTCCTCTCATATTTCGCTCGCGCAAACTACAAGATCAATGAGAAGTACTTCTTCACGCTCAGCGGTCGTATGGACGGCTCATCAAGGTTCGGTATCGACAACCGTTACGGGTTCTTCCCCGCCGCATCGGCCGGATGGATCATTACCCAGGAAGATTTTATGGCAGGCATTGAAAATGTGCTTAGCTACCTTAAGCTGAGAGCCAGCTATGGATTGACAGGTAATTCAGGTATCCCTGATTATGCCCACCTGGCACTTTACACGGGTGTAAACTACGCAGGTAGAAACGGCCTGGAGGCTACACAGCTGCAGAGCCGCGAACTGGGTTGGGAGACAACCGCGCAGATGGATATCGGAGTCGATTTCGGTTTCTTTAACAACAGAATAACCGGCGAGGTCGATTACTATCAGAAGAAAACAACAGACCTTCTCCTCTACCGTACCCTGCCGGCAACATCTGGCTTCACAGGAGTGTGGAGCAATGTAGGGGAGCTTGAAAACAAAGGGGTGGAATTAGCATTACATGCAAACATCCTCACCGGTGAGTTTATCTGGACAATGGATTATAACATGGCATTCAATCAAAATACCATCATAAATATCAATGGCCCGGAAATAACACCAAACGGTCTAAACTACGTCATTGAAGGTCAGCCTATAGGCGTCTTCAAAATAGTCAAGTATGCGGGGGTTGATCCCGATAATGGGGACGCATTGTATTACCTTGGGCCCGATAATAATGAGACAACCAACAATTTTAATCTTGCTGAACCGCAGATAGTTGGCTCACCCAATCCTGACTTCACAGGAGGCTTTAACAACTACTTTCAGTATAAGGGTTTTGATCTCAACGTACTTACAAGCTTTGTGTACGGTAATATGGTTTATAACGGCGGGGGGCGCTATCAGTCTGCCAATGCTGACTGGTTTGACAATCAGACCGTTGATCAGATGAACAGGTGGCAGAATCCGGGTGATATAACCGATGTGCCCCAGGCGCGCCTCGGCGATGGCAACGGAAGCAAAGTTTCAAGCAGGTACCTCTCAGATGCATCTTACTTCAGGTTGAGAAGTATAAACCTTGGATATAATCTGCCAGTTTCACTTGTGAGTAAAATGAAAATGTCTTCACTTAGATTATACATCGGTGTTCAGAACCTCTACACCTTTACCAACTACAAGGGATGGGACCCCGAAGTAAACTATACAGGTACGGGCCGTACAACACAGAACACCAACATCATCCAGGGATATGACTTCTATACGGCACCTCAGGCCAGAACTTATACCCTTGGTATTAACCTCTCATTCTAACCTTAAAGAACTATGGTCATGAAAAATATGATAACAAGAAATAAAACATGGTTACTGCTGGTGCCCTTTATGATGTTCCTCTTCTCATGCAGTGAGAAGCTTGACATCAAGCCTAAGCAGTCTATTGATGCCGAGGCGGCACTTACCACTCCGGACAATGTCCAGGCAACTCTTGTCGGTGCCTATCTGAAGGCTCGCAGTGCCAACCTTTTTGGCTCACAATTCAACGAATTCAGTGAGCTTTATGCTACCACCGGCGACATGATCTTCATCGGCACTTATGAAGAGCCACGCGAATTCGAGGACAAAGAGGCGACAACAACAAACGCCTATGTGGAAACTACGTGGATTGATGCTTATCAGTTGATAAATATCTGCAACACTCTCCTTGATGAAGAGACCCTTGCCATCCTTGATGATGAGGATAAATCCAGAATCGAAGGGGAAGCACGTTTTCTGAGAGGATGGGTGCTCTTTGAGATGATTAGATTATTCGGATTACCCTATGAACCCGGACAGGCTAACAGTCAGCTTGGAGTCCCTATCATGCTTAACCCAACAAAGGATGTGGCTGATGCGGTGAATGTTGCGAGAAACACTGTAGCACAGTGCTACGCCCAGGTGATTGAAGACCTTACTGCAGCACGTGACCTCCTGCCCCCTGCAAATGATGTATATGCAACAAGTTGGACTGCAAGGGCTGTTCTGGCGCGGGTATACCTGCAGACAGGCCAGTATTCTGCAGCAGCCACTGAGGCAAATTATGTCATTCAGAACGGCCCATTTGCTCTCGTCGGACACCCTCTTCAGGCATTCAACAATACCTCAAATTCACCTGAAGATATTTTTTCGTTTCAGAACAATGTTGCTTCCAACACATCATGGCTTACAGTCATGTACGCCTCTCTCAACGGTATGGGAAGGGGTGATTATGAAATCCAGCAGGTATTCTTAGACAGGTTTAACCCTGCAGACCTGCGTGGTATGTTTCAGGAGGATACGGAAGAGTCCTATACTATAGACAATATTACCATGATGTATTACAAGGGTGTAGGTACAATAATAAATAACGGTGGTATCAACACTGCAAAGTGGGGTGACTATTATGCCAATATCCCGCTCATCAGGCTGGCTGAGATGTACCTGATAAGGGCTGAGGCCAACTTCGAGGATCCGGGTGCAGATATCGGACCGAGAACGCCCACACAGGATATCAATACCATCCGTGCAAGAGCCAATGCTCCTCTCTATACCGGTCCCGTTACAAGGCAGCAGATAAGGGATGAGCGTTACTTCGAGCTTTGCTGGGAAGGTCACAGGCTTCATGACCTGAAGAGATGGAAGGTGAATATAGGCAGCTACCCGTATAATGCAGGTAACCTGATACTTCCCATCCCATTCAGAGAGATGGAGGTCAATGACCTGCTGGTGCAGAACGAGTGGTATACAAAATGATGTAAAACCGTTTAGCGACGCCCAAACTGGGCGTCGTTACCTGTAGAGACGTTGCATGCAACGTCTCTACATTTTTTATAACATTTTCAATGCATTGTAAACCCGTTCCGGCGTAAACGGCACCCTGTACATCCGTGCACCTGTGGCATCGAATATTGCATTTCCCACGGCGGCACCAACAGCTATGATTGCCGGCTCGCCACCACCCTGCGGAGGCTGATCCTTCCTGTCAAGGATTACACATTCTATCTTAGGTAACCATGAGAACCTGGGTATCTGGTAAGTATCAAAGTTCCTGTCAGCGATATTGCCGCCTTCATACTTCAGCTCCTCGGTGAGGGTATATCCCAGTGCCATTGTGATGCAACCCTCCATCTGTATGAGTGCCCCCTGGGGGTTCACACACAGACCCATATCCTGCGAACAGACCACCCTCCTGACCTTTACCTTACCGGTAGAAATGTCAACCTCCACCTCTGCAATCTCAGCCACCCAGGTGCCGGCGTCAGTCCCGCACGCTATTCCGATACCTCTTCCCGACGGCCCTTTTGAAGGTGTATATCCAAACTTGTCCGCGGCAGACCTGAGACAGGCTATCATCTTCTCATCCTTCAGGTTCTTCAGCCTGAACTCAAGCGGATCAATGCCTGCTGCCGCAGCCATGATATCAATCTGCGTCTCCCTGGCAAAGGTGTTTGTGTTGTTGTTCGGTGCCCTCCATGGACCGGTAGCAAAGGGATGAACCCTGTATGCAGCCCTGTTCTCTCCATAGCTGGTTGTCCTGGCATTGGGAACATCATAAATTGTCTCCGCTCCTCTTGTACCTGCAAGATAGACATGGTAATCCCACATCTGAATCGACCCGGCTTTGTCAATCCCCGATCTTACCTTCACTACCGAAACAGCATGAAAAGTGTCATAAAAGAACTCCTCGTCACGTGTCCAGGCCAGCATCACCGGTTTTCCAGTCAGCCTGGCAAGCTTTGCTGCTTCAACGCCCTGCTGGTATGCTGCCTTGCCGCCAAAGCCACCACCTACAAAAGGAGTAATGACACGTACATTTTCACGGGTCATGCCCAACTCCCTGACAATAGCATCCTGCAAGCCAAAGGGAGACTGGGTTGATGCCCATACTGTGACCTTGTCACCTTCAAAGCGGGCCAGGGCAGTGTGCGTCTCAATAGGCGCATGGGCAAGGTAAGGATCGTGGTATTCACTTTCAAATACCTTTTCACATTGCAGCTTTGCTGCTTCAATGTCACCTGACGTTCTGACGACATTGGTTCTGAATTCTCCCTTGTTTATGAAGTCATATACTGTCTTATCATTGACCTTCATCTCATTGAATGCATAGTCAGCCCTGATCTGCACTATTGCCAGGTCAGCCTTGTCGCGATTCTCGCTTATCACAGCTATGAAATCACCTTCACGCACTACCGTGACACCTTCAATCTTTTCTGCACCTGAGACATCGACTGACTCAAGTTTTGCCCCGTGTGACGGAGGCCTGAGAATCCTTGCATGAACCATTCCGGGAAGTGTGAGGTCACCGGTGTATTTGGCCCTGCCTGTCACCTTTTCATAAGAGTCACTGTGCATCAGCGGCTTACCAACATATGTGTATTGAGTATAATCTTCCGGCAGAGGTTTCGGATCGAGATATTTCTCAAGCTTCTGTCCCTTTGCGAGTTCAGCATAGGTTATACTTTTAGCACTGTTCTTTATATCAACCACCACTCCGTCTCTTACTTCAAGCTGTGATGCCGGGACACCGAGTCGTACCGATGCCATTTCAACGAGCACTGCGCGGGCCTCGGCGGCAGCTGCCCTCATGTTCGGACCAAATGCCCTTGTGGTGAGAGAACCCCAGGTACCCGCATCATAAGGACACAGTTCCGTATCTCCCATTATCATCTTCACCTTCGCGATGGGTATATTCAGTTCCTCAGCCATCATCTGCGGCAGGGAGGTGATGATACCCTGTCCCATCTCAATCTTGCCTGTAAAACAGCTTACGGTGCCGTCTTCAGCAATCTGAAGGAAGGCATTGTAGTCTTTCGTGAGTGATCTTGCCTGATCTGCAGGCAAAGCCATAAGGTCAAGCACGTTCCATGGCTGGAAAAAAACGAAGATGCCTCCGCCGAACAGCTTGATGAAGTTCCTCCTTCTTATTCCGGATGATACTGAAATCTTTTTCATGGCTACTTCCCTCCTTTCATGGCTTTTGATGCATCCTCAACCGCATCTATGATGCGCATATGTGCTCCGCACCTGCAGAGGTTATCTTCCAGTCCTGCAACTATCTCCTGCCGGGTAGCTGAAGGATTCTTCTTTAGCATGCCGACAGCCGTGACAATCATACCCGGAGTGCAGTATCCGCACTGAAGGGCGTCATGATCAATAAAAGCCTGCTGAACCGGGTGAAGCTTGCCTTTCTTCTCCAGCCCTTCAATTGTCACCACGTTTTTACCTGCCACATCGCTGACGGGTATCATGCAAGACCTGACAGGCTCGTCATCGATCAGGACAGTACATGCACCGCAGAAACCGATGCCGCAACCATATTTTGTGCCTGTAAGGCCGAAATGGTTCCTCAGGACCCATAATAGCATCTGGGTGGGGTCAGTAACCAGCTCGGTCTTTTTGTTGTTCAGTTTAAAGATGATTTTCTCCTCCATGTCTATATAGTCTGGTTTAGTTCATTGAAATATTCCTCCTGAGTATCAATATCTTTCAGCACTGAAATGTGACCGGTCTCTACCTCCAGTATATCCTCAGGGTGATTTACCAACAGCCCTTTTAGTCCATCCGGGCCCGCCAGGCCGGATATTTCTTCCCTGTACCTCCTGTCAATGAGAAGCGGGTGGCCTCTCTTTCCATTGTGGACCGGAACAACAATGCCTTTGTCAGAATTAATGTATGTTTCAATCACAAGATTAATCACCTCCGTTTCAATCATAGGCTGATCACCAAGCACCACAAGCGCTGCCCCGAATTCAGCAGGCAGATGATCAAATCCGCATTTTACTGATGAGAGCATACCTTCTTTATAATTCGTATTATAACAGTTCACAACCGGGTACTTTCCTGTCAAAGATAAAACTTCATGGCGGTTTGCACCGAGAACGACAATACACTTTTTAATCTTTGATGCCAGAAGATTCTCTAAAACCGTTTCAACAATTGTCTTGCCCCTGAAAGGCAGGGTCATCTTAGGTGAGCCCATTCTCTTCGACTCACCCGCGGCAAGCACTATTCCCCATATATCAGTCATGGTCTTAAAGTCTGAAGGTCTGAAGGTCTGAAGGTCTGAAGGTCATATTGTTTCAAGGTTTCAATGTTTCAGAGTTTCAGAGTTTCAAAGTTCCACTATAACCGATAACTAAAAACTGCATAACCGCAAAACCTGATAACACCGCTTACCGAATACTGATTACCGATTACCCCTTCGAACTCCCCATATCTCACATCTCATAACTCACATCTCACATCTCATATCTCTGCACCCTGTGCCCCTCGCTCCTTGCCTCATGCCCCTGCTCCCTGCTAACTATTCCGCACCTGAACGAGCTGTGCTGCAATACTGACTGCAATTTCTTCAACCGTTTTTGACCCTATGTCAAGTCCGACCGGTGTGTAAATCTTTTGCCACTGTTCCTCCGTGGCCCACTTTCTTGCGATAAATTCCTGTCGCATCTTTGCCACCTTAGGTTTGCTGCCAATCATCCCGACGTAGGCTGCTCCGGTTTCTATACAAGGTCTAAGGGCTGCCGCATCATCATCATGTCCTCTCGTAACAATCACAATATAAGTATTTCTATCCTTCCGAAGTTTACTCATCACTTCTCCTATGTTTCTGACAATGATGTGATCAGCGTCAGGCAGGTTTTCGGCATTTGCATACTCTCTGCGGTCATCCAGTACAGTAACCTCAAAATCGAGCAGTCTCCCCAGATGAGAGAGTGCTTTACCGATATGTCCGGCCCCTGCTATGATCAGTCGGGGAAGAGGGTATATAGGCTCAAGAAGTGCTACTGAGGCTCTCTCCGATCGTTCAGATTTTAGTTCAACCTGCCTGAAAGATGAATATCCCGGGTTTTTCAGTATTTCTACAAGCTTCTTTGGCAGATCACCATTGTAAGCTTCAAGTGTATCGACAGGTGATCCGGCAGGGACCCATTTCCGGACTATTGTAACTTCCTGCTCATTAAGAAGGCTTATGATCGTTACAAGCACACCATGTATTCCGGCAGAGAGGCTCTCCCCTATTTCCTTGAAGACTTCAATGTGTTTAAAAGGGCTGGCATCTATCAGGATAGAGATTGATCCACCGCAGATAGCCTCCTCTTTCCTTGTGATGTCATTGTCAAGTGAGAAGTGCATCCATGACGATTCGCCGTTGGCGGAGCACTTGAGCGCCTGTTCCCAGACCTTGTTTTCGACAAAGCCACCACCGACGGTTCCGGCCAGCAACCTGCCGTTTCCAAAGAGAGCTGTGCTACCGGGCTTTTGTGGTGTGGAGCCCCGTGTACCGGTAACTGTTGCAAGTACTGGTCCGGTAACTTGCTGGGCGTATTGTGCAAGCTGGAGGTAGATATTCTTCATCGTTTTCAGTAACGGCTGTTTTCAGGTATTGAGTTTTTGTTTTACAATCGGTTAAAAAGTCGTGTTAAGACAAATATATAAAACTTTGGGTGCGGGGGAGGCAGAATGATATAAATGGAAAAATAGAGTAATTTTGCATCGCTTTTGGTGCGGTAGTTCAGTTTGGTTAGAATATCGGCCTGTCACGCCGAGGGTCGCGGGTTCGAGTCCCGTCCGCACCGCAAGAAATGCAAAACCCGATGAGAAATCATCGGGTTTATTGTTTTCCGGAACTCGTTGAAAACTTGTTTTCATAAGAGTGAAGGAAAACATAAACCATTTGCTGCGCAGCAGCAATGGTTTTGCATTACTTGGTCTGGTATCCCGTGGAGGAGAGGGTCCGTCCCGACTGAGCGTAGCGAGTGTCGGGACAATCCCGTCGGTTATCCTCCTTCCCTGCAATCTGGCTCTTCGCTAAAACAGTCCACCGGACTGTTTCTATACGCTCAGCCCCCTCAGGATGAGAGGGTCCGTCCCGACCGAGCGCAGCGAGCGTCGGGACAATCCCGTTCCTTGCATTTCTTCCCTCCTGCAATTCTACTGACGCTTTGCAGTTCGGAACAACTGTATAAACACAATATCGATGAACAGTATGGCGATACCAGCATTGTAAAAGGTCTCTCCATAGTCTTTCCCAAGTCCAAAAGCAGAGGCAATCAATGAAGCTGCTCCGAGAATAAAAAGTGCTATCTGTGCCAGTCTCATAGTCTGTTCCTTAATATGGTTAACTTAAGCTTAATCTGCTATCAATATCCATCATCCTGAACAAAGTTATGCCATTAAAAGGCCAAGGTCAAGAGTTTTGTCACTCAACTATAGATTTTTACTTACCGTGATATATGCACTTATACCTATCCATTTACCACTTATTTACTGCCCGTTCATAATTATCACAGGCCTATTTTTGACCTGAATAGAAATGCTACTATATGCTGGATGTACTGATAAGCAAACCTGAAAACAAAAGTCCTGAAAAAGGAGCAATAGAGGTCAGCGACCGTGCCGATAAACCCATCAAGAGCGTTATAAAAGCAATATCATGGAGGGTTGTAGGAACCATTGATACCATGGTCATCAGCTATATCATTACCGGACATCTTACCGTGGCAATATCAATAGGGAGTGCCGAGGTGATAACAAAGACAGTGCTCTATTATTTTCATGAGAGGCTCTGGGCACATATTCACCGGTTAAAGATAAACCTTCCCTTTATACCGAAAAGAAAGCAATATGGAATTGAAAGAGCTGAGCAATAGCCTCAGATCACTGTCGCTGGAAGATTCCCTGAGATACCTGGCATCACTATTCCCGGGGAAGACAGTATTTACCACCAGTTTCGGAGTCGAGGACCAGGTGATAACACATGCAATCTTTGCACACGATATACCCATTGAGGTTGTCACCCTTGATACCGGAAGACTCTTCCCTGAAACATACAAGGTCTTCTCCGAAACAATAAAAAAATACAACAAAAAAATAGGCGTCTATTTCCCTGACCGTGATGATGTGGAAAAGATGGTCACTGAAAAAGGCCCTTACAGTTTCTATCATTCAAAAGAAAACAGGCTTGAGTGCTGCCGGATCAGGAAAGTTGTTCCACTTGGAAGGGCCCTTGAAGGCAAGTCATGCTGGATATCAGGCATAAGGGCCGATCAGTCACCAGACCGGAGCAATCTTGACTGGCTTGAATACGATGAAAATAAAAAGCTTTATAAATACCTTCCTCTGTTCAACTGGACATTGCAGGATGTCAATGACTACCTTGAAAAGAACAATGTTCCTGTTAACGCGTTAGTAGACAAAGGTTATATAAGTATCGGATGTGAACCCTGCACACGGGCAGTGAGTCCCGGAGAAGACTTTCGCGCAGGAAGGTGGTGGTGGGAATCGGGCAACCAGAAAGAGTGCGGGTTACATCTCAAATAAAACTCAAAATTTAATAATGAAAAGTGCATTGCAGATAAATAATGAGCATCTCAAGGAATTAGAAGATGAGGCGATCTTCGTCATGCGTGAGGTAGCCGCCCAGTTTGAAAAGAAGGTTATTCTTTTTTCAGGAGGGAAGGATTCAATAGTGCTTGTTCATCTTGCCAAGAAAGCCTTCTGGCCGGCACGAATGCCATTCAGCCTGTTGCATATTGATACCGGCCACAACTTTGAGGAGACCATTACTTTCAGGGATGACCTGGCCAGGGAACTGAATGTTGAGTTGCTGGTAAGATATGTCCAGGATTCAATCGACGACGGACGTGTCTCCGAAGAGAAGGGAATAAATGCAAGTCGAAACAAGGCTCAGTCAGTAACGCTACTCGATGCAATTGAGGAACTTAATATCGATGTGGCTATCGGTGGAGGACGACGTGATGAGGAAAAAGCAAGGGCCAAGGAGCGTTTCTTCTCCCACAGGAATGAGTTTGGCCACTGGGACCCTAAAAACCAGAGACCCGAATTATGGAATATTTTCAATGGAAGAAAGAACGTCGGAGAACATTTCAGGGTCTTTCCGATAAGCAACTGGACAGAACTGGATGTATGGCAATATATACTCAATGAGAAGATTAAGCTTCCTTCACTTTACTACTCTCACAGGAGACTGGTTTTTAAGAGAAATGATGTCTATCTGGCCTGGGCCCCATTTATGCAGCTGAAGCCAACAGAAGAAGTGTTTGAAGCAGATGTCCGCTGCCGTACCATAGGTGACATTACATGCACTGGTGTCTCATTGTCGGAGGCCAACACACTCGAGCAGGTAATTTCTGAGATTGCCGCCACAAGGGTGACTGAGAGAGGAGGCCGATATGACGACAGGAGATCGGAAGCTGCAATGGAAGACCGGAAAAAGGTGGGCTATTTTTAGTCACAGCCTGCTGAAATTAGCAAGCTGATCGTTTTTGAAAATAATCAGGATGAATAATAACGGAAACAATAATAAAAGCCTCCTGCGCTTCACCACAGCAGGTAGTGTTGATGATGGCAAGAGTACTCTCATAGGAAGGCTGCTCTACGATAGTAAGTCAATCTTCGAGGACCAGATGGATCATATCAGGGAGTCAAGTAAAAGGCTCGGGAGGGAGGAGGTTGACCTTTCACTTCTGACAGACGGACTCAGGGCAGAGAGAGAGCAGGGTATTACCATTGACGTTGCTTACCGCTACTTCGCCACTCCTGCAAGAAAGTTCATCATTGCCGATACTCCCGGACATATCCAGTATACCCGGAACATGGTGACCGGAGCCAGCACAGCCAACCTCGCTGTTATTCTTATTGATGCCAGAAAAGGCGTTGTGGAACAGACAGTAAGGCATACCTATATCTCATCATTGCTGCGAATAAACCACATTGTGTTCTGCATTAACAAGATGGACATGGTCAGTTTCGATGAAAACCGCTTCCTGACCATCAGGGCAGAACTTGAACTGCTTGTCAGGAAACTGGGTATAGAGGATGCTCACTATATTCCAATAAGCGCCAAGTATGGTGATAATGTCGTTGACCCTTCCATAAACATGAGTTGGTATACCGGAATGACATTCCTAAAACTTATAGAAACTATAGATATTAAACATGACTTCCTGAATTCAGCAGCCCGCTTGCCAGTTCAGACTGTCGTCCTCCCGCAGTCTGAAGAATATCACGATTACAGGGGTTATGCCGGCAGAGTTGCCGGAGGATCGTTTAAGCCCGGTGATGAGATCACTGTCCTGCCTTCGTTGCTGAAATCAAAGATACAGAGCATAACTGTCTTCGAGAAAAGTATCGACATTGCAGCGACAGGAGAATCAGTCACGCTAACGCTTGAAGATCAGATTGATATCAGCAGGGGCGATTTGATTGCAGGAGAAGGAGAAATGCCATTGTCAGGTCAGGATATCATGATGATGCTTTGCTGGTTCAACGAGAGGCCGCTCAGACCAGGGGCAAGATACCTGGTCAGAAACAACACTCATGAGACTTCGTGTATAATCAGGTCGATAAATTACAGGATGAATATCGACACACTGGAAAAGGAAGCTTCAACAGAGAGTCTGAAAATGAATGACATAGCAAACATCAGCATCAGGACCTCCAGGCCAATTTTTTATGACCCTTACATAAAGAACAGGATTACCGGCAGCCTTATCATTATTGATGAGGCAACCAACGAAACCATGGCTGCCGGAATGATTGAATAAGAGTAATCCGTTCCAAATTCACGACATGTAATGAGTAGTGTCGCCCCTCCGGGGCTCGGGGATATGATGGGGGATCGACTTCCTACCACGGGTTCCATCCGTCATCTGACGGATTCCACCCGCGGTTATTCACCTGTCGCCCTTGCGGGCTGTAGCTGCGGTCATAGGGTCGATGGCCATCAGGCTGTAGAGAGAGGTTGATAGATATCCTTGCCGCTCTCGGGTTCTCACGTTGATGGAGGCCTTATCCTCTGGTGGCTCCACTCTCGGTTATTCTCATGTCGCCCTTATGGGATGTCATTTTGCAGATAATTATAATGTCACTAAACAGCACCGGCAGGTGCTGAAAGCTCCGCAGGAGCATCGTCACGAAGTGACGACATGTGAATAACCCCCGGCTCACGCCGGGGGTGGTTATGGCGAGGTGACAGGAGCCCTGCAAGGGTGAAAGAATTGATTTCTAGAGTCGGCTTCTTTTACCCTTGATGGAACCACGGTAGAAAGTGCCCTTCTTATACAACAGTACTTCTCCGGGCTGCCCGTTAACTATCCCTGAATCAATTCCTGTGATCTTGCCATTGAAAAGAGGTCTTATCTCCTTCTGGGTCGTGTGTCCTACCACTATGTGATTCACATCGTAAAAAAGCAATATGGAATCCAGCTGGCTTTCACTGATTGCCCCATCCACAAAATATCCCCGGTACCACAATGGACCCTCATCGCTGGCCAGGAAATCAATCTTTTCATCAGCATAAATTGATTCATCGTACTGCCCGATGATTTTGCCGGAAAATATTTCGTTGACATCCTTGATTTTCAATTGCCTCCGAGCCATTTCTATTGACAGGCCTGCATGGACAAACAGGATGTCGTTTATAGTAACCATAACCGGTTTGTTTCGTAGCCATTTCCCGAGGACAGAACTTTCAGAATATAAGTTGTACAATGGAGTGCCAGTCAGCTCTTCTACTTTACTGTACTTTTCATTAAGGTATCTCATATCTCCGCTGAGAACCATGCTTTCGTGATTTCCTAACATCACATGAACCATCCCTCCTGCTTTCTTAGCCTGTTTCTCCAGGCCGTAAAGATGCCAGAGAATTTCAGTAACCATGCTCCCCCTGTCAAAAGCATCACCAAGTAACACTAAATGTCCGCGGCCAAATTTCCAGTTGAGGTTCTCATCTATCACACCATTGGCAGTTAACTGATCTATATAAATGCCATACTGTCCATGCACATCGCTGATAGCAATAATGCTGTCTGCTTTTTTAAAATTCTGACGATAATCTGTCTTTTCAGAGAAAACCCTGACAAGGTCTTTGTAACTGCATGTTAAACCTAGTTCCGGTTGAAGGGATGAATAGTTCACCGGTGTAAGCAGGTAATTGACTATTACACTATTCTCAACAGTCAGTGCGTAAAGAGTATCATTTACATAGAAGATATAGGGCCCGTCATTAATTGTATCATTAGTTGCCTTGTACAGACTTTCCGAAAAGGAATTTATACCATAAAGGCTGATGATAACGAGAAGGGCCAGTTTTTTCATGTTCTTCATGTGTATCTCTTTAACCAATATGCATAATGAATGACAAATTACTTTGCAAATTGTTTAAAGTCAATGAAGTTTAGGTCTGAAGCAACAACATTCTCTTCAACCTGATCACCTGTTTTTCCACCCGGGATAACGACATGACAGGCAGGGTGTGATATACAGAACCGCAGTGATATCTGGGTCATTGAATAACTGCTGTATTTTTCGAAAACCGGCTTATAGGCTTCAAGTTCATTAAGGTAAGCTGACAGTTTCTCAGGTGAGAGGTTGCTTCGCCGGTGATCATTCTCGCCAAAAATGGTGGTCCTGTTAAATTTGCCGGACAGCAATCCGAAAAGTAACGGTATGCGCACTATCACTCCGGTACCGTACCTCAGCGCCATTGGCAGGAGCACATCTTCAGCCTGCCGTTCAAGAAGATTGTACCTGACCTGGATTACGTCAAGGAGATCGTGATGCCTGTCAAGTATGTGTGCCTGGGCTGTCTCCCCAAATGAGAGAACGCTCCATCCGGCATGTTTAATCTTCCCGTCTCTCTTAAGCTTTTCAAGTGCCAGCCAGGGTTCATCGCGCTCCAGGATATCCAGTCCGGGGCTGTGTAGTTGCAGTATATCAAGAGTCTCCAGATTGAGCCGTTTAAGGCTCTGCTCGGCTGCAAACTCAAGGTGTTTTACCGAATAATCATTGTTTGCAGGAGTGATTACATGATCCTGTCCTAAATAAGGATAGAAATTGTTCCCGGCCTTGGTTGCAATGATAATTTTGTCTCTGTCGGGGCGTTCGGCAAGCACCTGTCTTATAAGCTCCTCTGAGTGGCCGAAGCCATATACATCTGCAGTATCGATGAATGTCACCCCTGCATCGATGGCTGCATGGATGGCTCTGCGTGAACTGTCATCATCCGTCCTGCCCCAGTCGCGTCCGCTGATGCCCCACGCACCAAAGCCAACTGTTGATATTACAGGCCCTCTTGCTCCAAGTTTTGTGTACTTCATGAGATCTAACGATTATAAGCCAGCATGAAGTAAGCGAAAATTTAAAGAAGTGCTTGTCGTGGATAAAAGATTTTCTAAACGTATGATTTTTTTGCTTTTAGCTCCGGGATAGCCTAAATTTGAAAGTGAAATAAACTAACAGCCTATGGCAAGCATTATTGAAGGGTACAATTATGATATCTTCATCAGCTACCGCCAGAAGGATAATAAACATGACGGCTGGGTAACGGAATTTGTCGAAAATCTTAAATCGGAACTTGAAGCCACATTCAAGGATGAGATAAGCGTATACTTCGACACAAACCCGCATGACGGGCTTCTTGAGACGCATGATGTTGAGGCATCGCTTAATGAAAAGCTCAAATGCCTTGTCTTTATCCCAATTCTCTCAAGAACATATTGTGATCCCAGGTCCTTCGCCTGGGAGCATGAATTCAAAGCCTTTGTCTCGATGGCCTCAAATGACCGGCTGGGATTGAAAGTCAAGCTGCCAAATGGCAATATTTCAGGCAGGGTTTTACCGATCCGCATTCATGATCTTGAAACAACCGACATCAATTTGTGCGAATCAATCCTTGGAGGCGTACTGAGAGGCATAGAGTTTATTTACAAATCAGCCGGCGTCAACAGACCTCTGAGATCAGTTGAAGATAATCCTCACGATAATCTGAAGCATACTATCTATCGTGACCAGATAAACAAAGTAGCCCTTGCTGTACAGGAAATCATATCAGGGCTGATAACTGGTCCTGATATTAAGGAAGAAAGTCTGCAACCAGGTAAAAGTCTTAGAGGTATCATCGGGGAAAAAAGTATTTCACACTATCTGAAATCTTCAAAATCTGGCAGGAAATACCTCATTTACGGGACAACAGGTTTTCTGGCACTTGTCATTTCAGCGATAATATTGTTTACAGATTTATTCTCAAATGAACGGATTAAAGGTTTTATTCCTGCCGGAGACAGGATATCAGTTGCTGTAATGCCATTTCAAAATATGACCAATGATACTCTCTGGAATATATGGCAGGATGGAATTCAGGATAATTTAATTACAGCCCTTTCGAACTCGTCAGACCTGATTGTCAGACATAAGGAAACAATCAACAGGCTGCTGAAGACTGACAATGCATCAAATTACGCCTCAGTATTGCCATCGCTTGCGAGTATAATATCTCAGAAACTGGATGCCGACATCTTCATCTCCGGGAGCATCAGTAAAGCCGGAGACCTGGCACGATTAAATGCACAGTTAGTCAAGTCAAAAACAGATGAGGTAATTAAATCTTTTCAGCTTGAAGGCCCTTCTGAAGAGATGTTATATGTGATCGATTCAATCTCAGGCATGGTGATGGATTTTCTTGTTTTGTCAAAACTTATAGGAGAACTGCCACCCTATCTGCAGCACCTGCCGACAACAACCTCTCCTGAGGCCTACAGGTGTTATGTACAGGGGGAAAATGCCAGAAGCAAAAGAGACTTTTTCACTGCCATAAAAATGTTCGAACAGGCACTGACTCTCGACTCAAATTATACACACATGGCATTGATGCTCTCAGTAGCCTGTACAAACCAGGGATTGTATGAGGAAGCGAGAAGGTGGAATGACATCGCCTTCAAAAAGGTTGAGACTATGCCATTACGCCTTAAGATCCTTACTTATAAAAACAATTCTTTCTTCTATGAAACACCCATGGAAGAGATTAAATACCTGAAGCAATTCCTGGAGATTGATGATCAGTTTCCAGGAACTTATTATGATATAGGATTGAGGTATAGTACCCTGCAGCAGTATGACAAGGCAATACCTGAATTTGAGCAGGCACTTAAAATCTATAAGAAGCTTAAAATAAAACCCTGGTGGATATTTAACTACACCGAGCTTGGATACGCTTATCACAATACCGGGCAATATAAGAAGGAGGAGAAAATATACATTGAAGCTGAAAAAGATTTCCCTGTCGAATCCACGCTTACATTCAGGCAGGCAATACTCTACCTTTCTATTGGTGATTCAGTGAAAGCCAATGCCTATCTTGATAAATACAGAACTATATATAAGGATAACTTATGGTCCGAGGCAACTCTTGCAATAAATCTTGGTCGGGCATATGCACAGGCAAACATGTATGATGAAGCAGAAGAGTCATTTCGCAAGGCTGTCAGCCTTGATCCTGATAATGGTTTCAGATATTATTACCTAGCGTATCATTTGATAGATAAAGACAAGAATGTTTCGGAAGGCCTGGAGATGATAGATGAAGCACTGGAATTAGTGCCGAGCTATGAAGGGTTATTTCTGGATTGTAAAGGATGGGGATTATATAAGCAGGGAAACCTTCAGGAAGCTTTGCGACTCCTTGAAAGAAGCCGCGATCTGCAGTTCAATTACAGTCATGAAAATTACCTGCATCTGCAGGAGGTCAAAAATGCCATAGCAGCAGCCGGAAAGAACTAATCTTTATCCTACAGTGTAGACCGGTCAGAATCTTTGTCTGAGCTGAATGTACAGAGTATTAAATGCGTTAACAGACTCAAATGTACCCTCATAGTTGAGAGCAAGGGATAGCTTTTCGAGAATATACCATGCAAAATTGAACTCTCCCATATGCTGCACAAAACTGATGTTGCCTTCTGTCAGGCTGTTCATTACGTAACTGTAACCAATCCCTGACCGGAACCTGCCACCCGAAAAATCCTTACTCAGATCAATACCTCCGATTACCAGATCAGAATGGCTTGTCATCAAATAAGATCCTGATAATGTTGCAGTCAATCTCAGTAATGGAATGTCGTTGTAAGTATAATATCCACTTATGCTTTTTGTGGGTACAGGATCACTCTTCAGGAACCGGTATCCTGCCTGTATACCTGTAGCCATCTTAGGGTTGATCCGCCAGCTGCCATTCAGCCTGTATCCCTGTCTCATCTCCTCTTCCAGTATCCTGTCAGTGAATGACTTATATGTTTCATAGTAGACAACATTCTTCCTTGCATCATATGCACCGGTTATTGAAATTTTTCCTGACAGTCTGTATGAAAGCGACAAATATAATCCGGTAAGATCAAGTGTTGTAACCGGTGCCCCGTTCTCGATCATGAAGAGATCAACCTCAGCAGAGGTAAACAGATTAAGATTTCTTATAAGACTGTTTGAGTGCTGAAAATAGAGAAACCTCCTGTCTGTTTTAAAGTCATTTGTCTGTTCAATATAGGCTAGCGAACTCTGGCTTGATTTTCCATTGCTCTTCGTTGAATAACCGAGCCATGCACCATATTGAAAGAGAGATAAATTAAAGCCGTAATCTGTAAAGTCCGGTCTTGAACCGGCAATAACACCGAAAGAGAAATTCCTGATGTTTTTCTCAAACTGAATGCCGTCAATAGCGCCCATACTTGAGATCATGGGATTTATTTTTCTACCTATTGTGATCCGGGTTGATTTGTTGAAATCGTATCTGACGGAGAGATTATATATTTTAAGAGCACTGAAAATGTTATCCTTCACAACATCCCATTCTCCCTGTCTGTGATTAAATGATGTGTGTGTCTCAAAAGAAAATCCGGATCCCCCTATCGCCGGGACATTCAGTGATAACGTATATCTGAAGCGTTGTGAAACTGGGTTGTCAGTATCTGAAAAAGCAGTATAGGAATTTACCGAGATTGTCCCCCGTACTTTTTGTTTGTGATCAACCTTCCTGTTTACGGTAACGGTGTCTGCCGCCATGACGGGTTGGTCATCCACTTTTTCCACAGGAACCACCACATTTGCACCACCATCTGCCCTATCACCAATTATACGGGCAATAACTATATGATCTATCGCAAATAAATGCCCGGTAATTGAGCTGCAGAGACAGGAGACTGATGACAAGCCATTAACAACAAGTGCCGGAGAAAGCGCATCTCCAGTGGGGATATAAAGTGTATCACCGATATTTATTCCTTCTGCCGATTTGAATTTAACATAGATATTCTGAGAGCTTATAAAAGAAACCTTTCCCACCCGTTCAACCACTCCTGGCTGGGCATTTAATGTGGTGCCCAGCATGGTGATTATCAATATGGAGGATAGTATTCTCATTGGATTATATGTCTGAAGGTCTGAAGGTCATAAGTCTGAAGGTCAAATGTCTGAAAGTCTGATAGTTTCAAGGTTTCATTGTTTCATTGTTTCATTGTTTTATTGTTTCATCATGAAACATTCTCTCACTTCAATCTAGCCGAAAACATACCACCTCCCCCCTTCCGCCAACTGGCGGATCGGGGTACTCCTCCTGACTCAGGAGGAGAAATAACAATTTTACATCACCCCTCAACCTTAACCTTAACCTCAACCTCAACCTCAACCTTAACCTTAACCTTAACCTTAACCTTAACCTCCTTGCTCCTTTCTCCTTTTTTCTAATTTAATCCGCATCACCCCTGGGGTGACAGTCAAGACATGCTGCACTGTCATATGAGTAACCGTCTTCACCTCTGTGCTCGCTGTCCATGTCAGTTTTATTATGTTCATGACAACTCAGGCATGTGAATTGTGAGTAGTTTGCTGGATTCGGATGGCATTCAGCACAAGAAGACCATGCACCTTTATGATTCCCGGAATAGATGGGGAATGACTGACTGTCATGTTCCGTGAATCTTGCCGGGCTCCATCCGGGGGCAAGTGTATGGCACGTGTTGCATGTTGTCGGGAATCCCATTGTTGAATGAACGGGGTTAGTTGTGGCAGTATAGTCAGCCTGATGGCACGAATAGCAATCAGAACTGAGCCCGGCATAGCTTCCTGCAGTGTGACAATCATTACAGGCAGGAACCGAATGGCCCTCCGTGAGCGGGAAGAAGCTGTGAATGAATCCTGCGCCATCCCAGCTCAGGGCATTGACAGGGTGGCATGCAGTGCAGTCCTCGGAAAAGCCGGCCTCAGCATGTGCAGGATCAGTCGTTGCCTGGTAATCACCGCGATGACAATCTATGCAGTTAATCCCTAAGACATCAAAGCGCACAAGGCTTTCTGACAGATGACAGTCAATGCAGTCAGCAGTGCGATGAGCTCCGAAGAGAGGAAAACGGCTCATCTGGTGAATTTCTGTGATGCTGGTCACAAGCCATGAGAAGGTCGTATGACATCTTGAACAATCCTGCCCGACGGTTGACTGATGTATATCAGTATGGCAGTCATTGCATTCTGTATTTGCATCAGTAAAGACAAGAGTAGGATGACACAGCCTGCATCCAAGTTGTGTATGCTGACCGGTCAGCGGCAGCTTCGTCTTATCATGATTAAAAGAATAAATGCTCGTATCAAGATGCCACCCTTCAGGACTGTGGCATAAGTCGCAGCTCAACCTGAAATCCTCTCCATGCGGATGACTTTCTTTCTGCCTGAAAAAGAGAAAGATGCTGCAGATCAACACTAATGACAGGATTCGCATTTGTAGTCTGGAATTTTATATCTGATATATACCGTTGATCCCTCCTTTTGAGGTTTATGACAGGAGGCACAGGGCACTGTCGCATGTTTTCCGTCGAGTTTGAAACCCGTGCGGTTGTGATCAAATTCTGAAGCCTTCCAGTTCTCCGTGCCATGACAGTCACTGCAGTTTGTTCTCCCGTTCTTTTCAAACTGCCTGTAATGGTTATCAGTATGACATGCAGCGCAGTCAGCCTGCAGACCTGCAAACTTCTGCATTATCACCCCGACTGGGGCAGGTCTGAAATGGCAAGCCCTGCATACCTGGCGGGAATGTGCACCAGTCAGGGTATACCCTGTCTTTGCATGGTCAAACGTTACCTCTGACCATCTGTTCTCAGAATGACATGAGCTGCACCCTGCATCAGCATAGTATTTCGACTGGATGATATCACGGTGAACATCAACATGACAATCGGAACACCTTATTCCTATTCCTCTGAAGCTCCACTTTTCCTGCTTCCTGTGGCACTCAAAACAAGGTGTTGCGACATGTGACCCTCTTAGCGGGAACGGCCCTGTATTATGCTGAGAAACGGTGTAGTTGAACTGGCTGAATCCCTTAACTGTATGGCACTCCGCGCAATCAGGCTGCTTCCCGTTTTTAACAAACTGGCCCTTGTGGTAGTCGGTGTGACAATCTGTGCATCTGTTATGAGCGAGAGGATCTGTGGTTTTTCCTTTGTGACACTCTTTGCATCCTAATGCCTGGTGCATCCCTTCAAGTCTGAAGGCTGTTTTATTATGGTCAAACCCGGAGGTTCCCCCTTTAACTGAAAGGAATGAAATTTCGGTATGACACTGACGACAGTTTTGCCCGAACTGATTGTTATGCGGGTCTGAATGACAGTTAGTACAATTGCTGAAAAGGACACCCCTGAATTCCTGGAAGACTTTGCCGCTTACAGTTACCTTTTTGTGACATTTAATACATTCAACATTCTTGTGGCTTCCGATGAGCCTGAACTTTGCAGTTGAATGATCAAATTTTGTAGCCGGAACAAATTTATCGTAACCGTGGCAATCGAGGCAGGCAGAGGAGAGCGTTTGCTGGTGGTAATCGGTATGACATGTCAGACATGCGGTACCAAGGCCAAGGTAAGTTCTCTTCTTCGACTTTATCTTCGGATCAGCTATATTGGATCTTTTATGACATGATGAGCATTCCTGCACCGCATGTGAACCGGATAGGGTATATCCTGTTGCAGAGTGTTCAAAACTACTTATATCCAACCTAATGAGGTTGAAGCTCTTCCCGTTATGTTCACTGTGGCAGGTGAAGCATGCCTTCCCCTTCACCGCGGCTGAAGAGTGATACCCCTTGCCGGCTGATATTCTTGTTTTTATCTCAGTGTGACATGCCAGGCATCTGGCATCAGAAACCTTATTTCCAAGCTCATGGCACTGGGTGCAGTTGGAAATGCCTTCAAGATGTGCGTGAGGGTCCGATAGGTCTCCGGGAGAGAGCTGTGCCTCAAGCCTCACTCCATGGAACAGAGACAGAATAAAAAGGACAATAATTTTAACCGTGGCCTTGTGCATTCAAACCAGATTTATTGATAAACGTCCCTGGAAACGAATCTATTGCCGAAGGATAATAATATGATCAAAGTTAGTGCTTCATTACCGTTTCCCCAAACTTTCTTGTAATGCTTATTCCTGCCTTCTCCAGAAACTGGGAAGGAAGCTCTCCACCTGCAAAGATATAGACCAGGTCATTCATAACTTTTACCTGTTCAGACGCACCTTCAACGGTCATCTCAACCTCCTTATCAGCAATAGAAATCAGGTTACTCCTCAGTCTTACATCCAACTTGCCTTCCTGCATTGCTTTTTTCAGGGTCTCGCTGTTTCCCGGCTTGATACGATTGAAGGCCTCTCCCCTGTATGAGAGTATTACATTGTTATGATCAGAAAGTAAAATTGCGGACTCAACAGCAGAATCACCACCGCCGACGACTATGATGTTGTTCCCTGCTATATCCTCCGGCTCCAGCAGCCTGTAGGCCACCTTCTCCTTCCCTTCGCCGGGGATATTTAGTTTACGGGGCGTACCTCTGCGTCCTGTTGCAAGAAGTACACTGGCGGAGGTAAATGAATCACCTCCAGCACTTTTAACCCTGAAAAGAGTTCCCTCAGATGTCACTGAGTCAACCTTTGTATTCTCAGTCACTGATATTTCATTTTTTCTGAGAACTGTCTGCCATAACTCCAGCAGTTCCGCCTTACTTGTTTCATAAAGTCTTATCCTACCGTACAAGGGCAGATCCATCGGCGAAGTCATCACTATTTTCCTTCGCGGATAGGTAAAGACCGTCCCTCCGAGAGTATCCTGTTCCAGCAGCAAAAAATGCATCCCCATTTTTTTTGCAGCCAGCGCACCCGATATTCCGGCAGGCCCTGCACCTACTATTATTAGATCATATGAAGCATCATGATTCCTGTTTAGTACCCTGGCAATGTTTTCAACCGCCTGTCTGCCCTGTTCAACGGCATTTCTTATGAGTCCCATCCCTCCCAGTTCCCCGGCTATATAAATTCCCGGGACATTAGTCTCAAAAGTCTGGTTTACGTGAGGCAGATCCACTCCCCTCTTCTCCGTTCCTATCCGGAGGGTTATGGCTTCGGTAGGACATGCATGAAAACAGGCTCCATGTCCTATGCACTGCGATGCATTTATAATCGTTGCCTTACCGTTTCTTATCCCGAGGATATCCTTTTCAGGACAGGCTGCGACACATGCGCCGGTCTGGATGCATGTGTTTACGTCTACATACGGATGAAGCGATACAGGCTCATGCATTCCCTCCTCCTTCGCTTTCATTATCTTCCCGTCAACGATCCTTGACTCTCTCCTTTTTTTGAAAATATAGACAGCAACAACTGCAATACAAAGCAGCGCCGCGAGTGAGTAAATCAATATGCTTTCAATTTGCAGGCTCATTCTAGAAGATCCATCTGTATCCAAAAAGCAGGGTTACACCTATATGAATAACCATTATTATAAGCATCACAAGGGCAAATGGCAGGTGGGCAACATGCCAGTATCCGAATAATTCCTTCATCTTGTCCAACCTTGCAATTCTCCTGCTGAGTCTTATATCCTTTCTGACAAGGGCAATAATTTCCCTGTTATCAGAAGAAGGCATTTTTTTTCTTTTTAATATCTCCTTTACAGACAAGACAGATCTTCTGTCTTCAAAATAGTGTGTTAATAACCCGGCAAAGATTCCCCTGGAAGATGAAGCTCTGTTTAGTTTTACTGTTTCAATTATTCTGTGATAGCTGTCATCATCAAAATCGTATGATGTTTTTATCTGGTCTGCCAGGTTACCCTTCATTGCTCTCACTTCATTGAGGCTTAGCTCTCTGCCCTCAATAGTACGCGGTATCTGGAGGTATATGAATCTGCCTGCAATGCCACTCAGAAAGACCGCTACCATACTCCAGAAACTTACGGCAACAAGCCCCCCGAACTTAAATGCAGTATGAAAGAGGACCAGCAGGGGACCGAGGGTACAGAGAAAAATGTGAAACTCAAGCCAATGCTTCAATAAGCCCATGCGCGCCATGAACCTGTATCGCTTTCTTGCCATGTATGAGCCAACGCCAACAACCATGAAGAGAGAACCGAATATCCCTATGCCATGACCGGTAATGCCGCTCGGTTTAAGAACAGCATGATCATCATGGTATACCCTTTCCTCAATGGTGGTAAGATAATACTCTGCACCATTGACAGCAAGCAGGACAAAGGTGACGCCTACTGTTATTACCATCAGGCCGAGATATATTCTGTGAACAGTTCTGGACATCTGATCTGATTCGGAGAAGATATCTGTAAGATAATGTTTTTCTCAATAAACGATTACGGAAAATCAGTGATACTCATGATAAATTCACTTCTTCCGGGTAAATAATACATCATAGTTGATACCCTCCACCGCCTGGAAATAATTACCGGTGAGAGCGTCATCTTCAGGCACATACTGCAGGGTATAGGTTGAGCCGGGATAGTTCACATCACGAAGTATGACCTGCATGAAGAGCTTCTCTTCCTGGATAATCCACTCCCCTTTTTCAACATTAATGCTTGTGGGATTATAATATCCGGCTTTAAGTGTACCATCTCCTGAGACTTCGAATACTTCAATGATATAATCGCCATCGGACCTCATCCACCGTCCTTTAAGCTTCTGCTGTTCTGTATCTTCTGGTTTAATTGGTGCTGTGGCAGTATCGGCAGATCTCATAACAGTCTCCCTGCCCGGAGTTGAGATGAGAGTGTCCTTCGTTGCCGCCTCCTTCGCCCCTTTAGGAGATTGATTGCAGGAGATACCACTGATTATTATTGATAAAGCTGTGACAGCTATTTTTCCGGATTTGACGAGTGTTTCTGAAAGTGATCTTTTCATAGTGCTTAGAGGTAAAACAATTTACCCAAAAGTAACCTCTTTATTGATACGCAGGAAAAGAATTCAGAACTTCCCGCTGAGCCTGATACTGAAATTACGGTGAGGCTGGATGTCACCCGGGCGACCCATGTACTCAGTGTTGGTGATGTTCTTGACTGAAATTGAAAGCGTCAGAGTCCCGTTCAGCCTGTATCCGGCATTGACATCCATCGCGAAATACCCGGTATTGTGCGTCTGCCAGTAATCATAGAATCCGGGAAGTATAAGTTCCCTCGTATCAGGATGCAGAAAAACATCATCAATCCTAAGAATCTTTGACCTAGCATACAAATCAAATCCTGCGTCAAACCTTTTGCGGGTCAGAAAAAATCCAAGCTTAGCTGTATGCTTCCTCCTGTATTTCAGGTAAAGGTCCGTATTCTGATGGGTATAGGAATTGAATTCCACCGGGTAGATATAGGTATAGCCACCCGAAAGAGTTGCCTCCATTGCTCCGAATGACCTGCCAAGGAGCATTTCGGCTTCGGTACCGTAGACCCTTGACTGTTCAACATTGGAAGCCTGAAATCCCAATCCGGAAATTCCTGTTACGGGATCAGGAAATATTCCGAAAAGATACTCTATCATGTCGCTGTTCTGCGAAAAGAAAAAAGAAAGATCACCCTGTCCTTTCACCGAACCAATCATTAAACCCTGCTTGATGCCTATCTCAGAACTCCATCCTGACTCAGCTTCTATGAATGGATTTGGAAATACCTTTACCGAGCCGAGGGTCGTTGCAGCATGTTTCTCAGCTATTGAGGGATAGCGGTAACCCTGGCCGAAAGAGGCCCTGATGAAGGTAAAATCAGCAACCTGCCAGTTCACCCCTGCCCTGAAGACAGGAACAACCTTGTCATTCTCACCATCAAGGATATTTTGTTCGATACGCAACCCGCCGACTACCTTCAGCCTTTCGACAGGTCTTACCTCAATTTGCGCAAATCCTGCAAGGTTAAGACCGTCATGATCACCATAAAAATTTGAGATAACCTTATTCCATGTTTCCGAAACACCGGCAGTGATATCCATAAAACCGAACAACCTGTACCATAACTGGTATTCTCCGTAGAGTGAAACATATCCTGCATCATTGTTTGTTCTGACAGGAAACCTGTTTGCTGATGACTGAAAGCGTATTCTCAGATCATGCCTGAAACGGTTTGTTTTATTGTATGAAAGGAAGGGGTCGACTGTTAAGAGGTAGCCCCTAAGCTTTGCGACCGTGGATGTGTCCTGTTTCAGGGCTCCCTTTTCTGCATCTTCCCAAAGTATGAAGTCTGCCTTCCATGTAGTGCCGCCACCCAGGTTGACACCGTACCTCAGGCCTTCAAACTTTTTGCTGTAGTGCTTAAGTCTTATGTTTAACCTTCCAAGATTCTCGAAGTTATATTTCCTGTAGCCGTTGTCGGCACTCAGGCTGAGACCGACACCTACGTCGGTATTGCCTGATTTCCGCAAGTGAGAGAATGATATATTGGTAAACATCCGTGGCTCATCCCACCAGACCCACTCTTCGTTTCCTGATTTGCCGAATATACCTCCCTCGGCATAGAATGTCGTGACAGGAATATTTGTTGCATCTGCTGTTCTGAAGTTTATCACTCCGTTCAGGGCTGAGCTGCCATACATCACTGATGAGGCTCCCTTGATTATCTCAACCTGAGAGAGATTCTCAAATGGTAAAAAATTCCATTTTATGCCTCCGGCATCAGCAGACATAAGCGGAAGGCCATCGAGAAGAGCCAGAACGCGACTGCCTACGCCATAACTGAATCCGCTACCTCCCCTGATTGAAGCCTGCCCGTCAAGAACCTCTATCCCGGGTGTCTTGGTAATAAGTTCCTTTGCATCGCTGATATGACTTCTTTCCAGGTAGTCATTTCTGATAACATCCATAGAGACAGTCAGTTCAGAGACCTTCTGTTCCATCCTGTCAGCGCTGACAACTATCTGATCTATCGCCAGCGCATCGGTCTCAAGGCCTGCATTCAGTTCAAATGGCAAATGTCCGGAAAGGTTAACCGTTTTAGTAACTGTCTTGTAGCCGACAAACTTAAAGGTTATGTTAACCTGCCCGCTGTCGCATGTTATTGAATAGAATCCCTGTTCATCAGTGGTTGTACCAGTGCTTTTTCCAAATAGTACATATACTCCCGGCAGCGATTCACCACTGCCCAGGTCAAAGACCCTTCCCTTGACAATACTTTGAGCATTGAGCAGGGCAGGTAAAAGGAATATCAATAATGAAAGGGCAAGAAAGGCTTTCCTCATTACTTGGGCTTGAAAGTCATTCTAATGTCAAGGGGATCAGAAGGATTGACCAGATTCGGATAACTGAATTTTACCTTTAGTGATGTCTCTGTCAATTCAATAATGGTGCTTGTTACAGCAGCGACCAACTCCGGGGACTGAATCACGAGGTTAGCATCATTATTGGTCAGCCTCCATGTTCCGGTATACTGCCCAAAGTAACCAGTGCCATCCTTTTTGAACTGGATGTCGCCTTTGAATTTTTCAAGTATCTGTCCGGGACCGCTGGCATCGACGCCATCAGCCAGAAGACTGTCGCTCTTCCATATATGTGCTGTAATCAGGTCAAAGCGATCCGAGCCCTCATCCTTGCTGCATGCTGATAATGATACCAGTAATGCCATGATTATCAGTAACAATAGATTCTTCATACGAGATGTCTTTTAGAATAGTTCACACAAAACATACAGGTAAAAAAAGCACTCATCCAACCAGTTTAAAAACTCTGATCATCTCCAAAGATAATAAACATTCCATGATAAGAATTGCCGTAACTTTTTGTAGATTTATGGTTCCGAAAAACCATATGTTAAAAGAATGAGTCAGTATGAGTGAGAAGTATTCAATCAGTCCGGCAGGTGAGAAATTTGCCCTGCCAAATCCAGAGGATTATAAAGCTGAATTCGAAAGCATTAAGAAGCGAGTGGAGGGAGAGCGGGCAAAGAACCGTGAGATAGTTGTTGTCATGGGTGTGGGATTCGTCGGTGCAGTTATGGCAGCCATTGTGGCTGATACAGTTGATGAAAATGGCAGGCCTTCAAAGTTTGTCATCGGGATGCAGCGCCCCAGTGCCCGCAGTTTCTGGAAGATACCTCTGCTGAACCGGGGGGTGTCTCCGGTAAAAGCTGAAGATCCGGAAGTTGATCCGATGATAGCCCGTTGCGTAAACGATAAGAAGTCGCTTATGGCAACATATACCTATGTTGTACTCAAGCTGGCTGACGTGGTGGTTGTTGACGTACAGTTCGATTATCTCAAGGCGGAACTCGGCAATGTAAGGGCCGGACAGACTGATATGGCAGCCCTGGAGGCATCGCTGGCAGTCATCGCAGAGCATATACAGCCTGGTGCCCTGGTTCTCATTGAGACCACTGTTGCCCCCGGCACCACAGAGCAGGTCGCCTATCCTATAATGAAGAAAGCCTTCAGAAAACGCGGAATCGACTCTGACCCGCTTCTGGCACACAGCTACGAGAGAGTAATGCCCGGCAGAAATTATGTTGCAAGCATACGTGATTTCTGGAGAGTTTGCAGTGGCATCAACGAGGAGGCTAAAAAACGGGTGGTAAAGTTTCTCAATGAGGTGCTGAATACAAAGAAGTTCCCGCTGACAGTAATGGACAGACCTATTGAGTCGGAGACCGCAAAGATCGTTGAGAACAGCTACAGGGCAACAATACTGGCATTCCTCGATGAGTGGAGCCTCTTTGCTGAGCGTAACGGCGTTGACCTTGTCAAGGTAATAAAGGCGATAAAGGTAAGACCCACACACAGTAACATGATCTTTCCCGGTCCCGGTATCGGAGGTTACTGCCTTCCCAAAGATGGTGGCCTGGGAATATGGGCCTACAAGCATATTCTTGGTTTCGAGGACGATATCTTCCGGATAACCCCGATTGCCATTGACATTAATGACACCCGGGGGCTTCATGTGGGGCAGCTTACCCGTGATGCTCTGCGGAATATGGGAAAACCCATTGCAGCCTCCGACGTTCTGGTACTGGGAGCAGCCTACCGTGAAGATGTGGGCGACACCAGATACAGCGGGTCAGAAATAGTAATACGTAAACTGACAGAGATGGGTGCTGAGATACGGGTACACGATCCCTATGTTGAGCACTGGTGGGAGTTTGAACAGCAAGACTCCTATCCGGGTGAGGGACAGAGCAAGGCGCAGTTCTTCCGCAACCAGGAAAAGCTTAAGGAGATACGCATTGAACAGGATCTTGACATTGCACTGAAAGGCGCTGAAGCAGTCATTCTTGCCGTGCCACATGAGGCCTACAAAGACCTTGATCCTGACACTGTTGTAAAGACAATCGGTCAACCGGCTGCCATAATAGACTGTTTTGGCATACTCACGGATGATAATATACGCCGCTATTTCCAGCTCGGATGCGAAGTTAAAGGACTGGGGCGCGGGCATATCCAGAGAATTAAGGAGGAGACAAGAAAAGGCTGAATAGAGAGAAGCTAAATACTCAATAAAATGAAGTGATCATGAGCGAAAAAATGAATGAATTGTATGATGATTTTCGTGCCGGGAAAGTTGACAGGCGCGAATTCATGAAGAAACTGGCAATCATCACCGGGGGAACGGCTGCAGCTGTTTTTGTCTTTCCCGAACAAAACAGCGCTGATGCTTCACCGGTTGAAAGTGATGTTACCGAACTCGTAAATGAGTTTATAACCTATCCCGGCGAGACAGGTGAGATGCGAGCATATCTCTCTGTACCGAAAGGGAAAAAGAAGCTGCCGGCAGTCATCGTAATACACGAGAACAGAGGTCTGGTGCCTCACATACAGGATGTGAACAGGCGTATGGCAGAGGAGGGGTTCCTTGCCCTAGCCCCCGATGCCCTCTCCCCTCTCGGAGGCACCCCGGAGGACATGGATAAGGGTCGCACAATGATCGGACAGCTTGACCGTGATAAGACTATCAAAAACTTCGTGGCGGCAGTCAAATACCTTAAGACACATCCGAGGTCATCAGGTATGGTGGGATGTACAGGCTTCTGCTGGGGAGGAGCCATGACCAACCAGGTTGCTGTCAACGCTCCTGAGCTCAATGCAGCAGCACCCTATTACGGATCGACCCCCGCACCTGAGGACGTTCCAAAAATCAAGGCCCCGGTAATGGCACACTATGCAGGCAATGACGAGAGAATCAATGCAGGCATCCCGGCATTTGAGGAGGCACTGAAGAAGGCAGGCATTGAATACCAGATCTTTATCTACGAAGGTACTGAGCACGGATTCAACAACGACACCAATACGGACAGATATAACAAGGAGGCAGCAGATCTTGCCTGGGGACGGACAGTGAAATTCTTCAGGGAGAAGATGGGAGGTTAACCTTCTATCTCAGAAAGAAGTATAGCGTTGTTGCCTCCAAACCCTGGCAACCTCCCCGACGAATGGTTTGCAGTGGTTGAAGAAAAATCTGTATCCGGAACAGAGATAATTCAACCCCCGCTCACCTGACGGCGTCTCAATAAACCTGTTCCTGGGGCATTCGCCATTGCACATATCGAGTACCTCGCATTCAAGACAGTAGCGTGGCAGCGTATCCCATTTAAGCTGTCCGAAGGCTGACTGGTCAGGATGATCAAGTAATTCAGAAAGTGAAGCATCTCTGATATTTCCAACAAGATGAGCTGCATTCACATAATGATCACATGAGTAAAAGTTGCCGTTCATCTCTAAAACGGGTACTCCGCCGCATCTTTTCCTGAAGATGCAGAGCGTATGATCCTGTCCGAAAGCGGAGCGGAGCGCCTCCTCAAATACCTGTACCTTAATCCTGCCTATATCATTCTCAATCCACTCATCAAAGATTGCCGCCAGAAAATTGCCAAACTCAACCGGCTCGACGCTTCGTGCCGAGACCTTCTTATTTTCTGATGGCATAAATTCAACAAGCGGCAGGAAGGTAATATACTCTGTCCCCAGGGTTCTGAAGAAAGAATAGATCTCAAGCGGGTGAGAAATATTTGCACTGCTGACCACACATAATATCTCAAACGGTACTTCATGCCTTTTTAAGAGATCAATACCTCTTAAAACATCGGGAAATGTTCCGGTATCATCGCGCCTCCTCCTGTTGCTGTCGTGATAAACTGCAGGACCGTCAAGGCTTACTCCTGCAATGAATTTTTCCCGCTTAAAAAATTGGGCCCACTCTTCATCTATCAGCGTGGCATTTGTCTGTATCCCGTTAACAATTACCTTATCGTCAGGCCTGTATCTCTTCTGAAGTGCCACTGCCTTTTTATAGAAAGCAAGACCCGCCGTCATCGGCTCGCCTCCATGCCATGAAAAGAATGCTTCGTTGCCGCCTGCCGCTTCAAGGTGCTGCCTGATATACATGTCAAGCACCTCATCGCTCATCACGGCTCTGCCTGATTGACTTGAAAGAGAGCTCTTCTCAAGGTAATAGCAGTAGTGACAGCTCAGGTTGCACCTGGCACCTGCCGGTTTTACAAATACCTGGAATTCGCGTGTTGCAGCAGTCATATGTTTTGAACGGAAATAATATCCGTCAGGTTCTGTAGATATACTTCACTGTAAATGATATCGCTCTGTGAGGTATTCCTTGAGATATTGATATCCCGGGTTCATAGGTACAGACAATTTCTTCCCGGAGAGAAAACGATCAAGACTGGCTGGGAAAGTCAGTCTTTCGCCAATAACTGGCTCAACTACCTCGCTGAACTTGGCCGGGTGTGCTGTTGCAGTAAAAATGCCCTGTGCCCCCGGATGATCTCTGATGTAACTCTCCAGTCCAAGGCTCGCCACCGCCCCGTGAGGATCAAGAATGTATCCTGACCTCTGATATTCGTCCCATATATGATTTCTTATCCGGTCATCATCAAACCAGTAGCCTGATATCTTTGAAATAAACTTTCCATGGTCATTATCAAATAGTTGTGCCAGTCTGACAAAGTTACCGGGATTCCCGACATCCATGGCATTTGCTATGGTCATGACAGTATTCGCCGGACAATACTTCCCTGTCCTGATATATTCCGGAACAACCCTGTTAACGTTGGTAGATGCAATGAAATGCTTCACCTTAAGACCTGATCTCCAAGCCATAACGGCTGCTGACAGGTTACCGAAGTTACCGCTGGGAACTGATAGAACAGGTTCTGTACTCTCACTGCGACTCATGGCGTAATAGTAATAGAAGCTCTGAGGTATCAGCCGAGCTATATTTATCGAGTTGGCTGAGGTGAGTCTTATTCTGTTCCGTGTATCCAGTTTCGTAAAAGTCTCCCTGACCATCTGCTGACAGTCATCGAAGGTACCGGTGATCTCAAGTGCCGTGATATTGCCTCCATGTGTTGTGAGCTGGTTCTCCTGCAGGGGACTTATCCGGCCTGAGGGATATAGTATAATTACATCTACTGCATCAACACCGGCAAAACTGTCTGCCACAGCTCCTCCGGTATCACCTGATGTTGCGACCAGAACAACACTTTTCCGGTCATCGCCTGATGTAAAATAACCAAGGCACCTTGACATGAACCTTGCCCCGAAATCCTTGAATGCTGCAGTTGGACCGTGAAAGAGCTCCAGGACTGTCTTCCCGGGGCCGATTTTCTTAATCACTACAGGAAAATTGAAGGACTCATCACATATGGTTTTAAGAATCCTGTAAGGAATTTCATCTCCAATATACATTCCCGCTATGGTAAATGCTATCTCCGGGAGTTCCATTTCAGGAAGTTTTTTGAAAAAATCAGGCCCCGGCGAAGGTATCTCTTCAGGCATAAATAAGCCCATATCTGAAGATATTCCACGGGTTACGGCTTCCCTAAATGTTACTCTCTCTTTTTTATTATTCAGGTTGTAGTAAAGCATTTTCCCTTTCCATACCGATTAATTGCATCTGACTGTTCCTTCATGGTTCACCGGTGAAGAATAACCGCTGAATCTTATCCCTGAAGAGTTCATAACCTCTGACATCTTCACCAGAACCTCTCCGGCAGTATCCTCTCCCCGGCAGAGAGCAAAGACCGAAGGTCCTGATCCTGAAATGCCTGATCCAAGCGCACCTCCTTCATTGGCAGCCTTCCTGAGCATATCAAACCCCGGGATGAGAGCTGAACGCTTTGGCTCAGCAACATAATCGACCAGCGACCGCCCTATAAGATCATAATCAGATGAAAAAAAACCGGCAACCAGTCCTCCTACATTACCCCATTGTCTTACTGCGGTTGACAGCGGTATCTCTTTGTCAAGTATCTTCCGTGCCTCAGAGGTCTTTATCTCTGCCCGGGGGTGAATCACCACGCTCCAGAGATCAGGAGGGATATTCAACCGGATAATATCCAGAGGCTCATAGCTCCGTACAAGGGTAATACCTCCATAAATTGCAGGCGCCACATTATCCGCATGAGCCGAACCTGAGGCAAGCCTTTCACCCTCCATGGCAAAAGCAACGAGCTCCGCAAGAGTGAATCGATTGTCAAGAAGGATATTCGCTGCGAAAGCAGTTGCGGCAGAGCTTGCTGCGCTTGACCCGATTCCGCTTCCCGGTAAAATTCCCTTTTCAATGATGACTCTGAAGCCGCACTTCACTCCCGTAGCTGAGATTATTGCTTTAAGCACTGCTCCTGCAACATTTTTATCAATATCCCTGCTGATGCTCTGACATCCCCTTATCCCGGCTATCTCAATTAATCCATTATCTGTCAGCTCAATATCGACGATGTCATAAGGCTCATTAATAGCCATGCCAATGACATCAAATCCACAGTTCAGATTTGAAACAGTAGCAGGTGCCTTTACTCTTACTCTCCTATTCATTGACCGGGCTGGTTTGATACATTCAGCAATGCTAAAGATAAATAATAAAACATTAACTTTGAACCCGGCATCAGATCGAAGGATGAGAATATTATTACTACCCGTTGTACTCTTTTTTCTGACAGGATTGTCAGTCGCCTCACAGACGCTTACAAGCAGCAACCTGCCTATTGTCATCATTAATACTGACGGCGGAGTTACGATCCCTGATGAGCCAAAGGTCAAGGCGACGATGAAGATAATCTACCGCGGACCGGGTCAGAGAAACTATGTCACCGACCAGAACAATCCTGATTACCTTGATTACAATGGCCGCATAGGAATTGAAGTAAGGGGCTCCTCGTCACAGGTCTCCCCGAAAAAGAATTATGGCTTCACAACACGCCTTGCTGACGATGTCACCAATAATAATGTCAGCCTTCTGGGGATGCCTGAGGAGAACGACTGGATCTTCGGAGGAATGGTTTTTGACACTGCAATGATGCGTGACTACCTGTGTCATAACCTTTCAAGGCAGCTTGGTAATTATGCATCAAGAACCTCCTATTGCGAGATCATTATCAACAACGATTACAAAGGTCTTTACATGCTGCAGGAGAAGATCAAGTCTGATGACAACAGGGTTGACGTCATCAAGATCACCCAATCTGATAATACATTCCCGGCTATCACCGGAGGTTATATCTCAAAAGCTGACAAGCAAACTGGCGGCGACCCCATTGCCTGGACCATGTACTCATGGACTAATAATCCGGTATACTATATTCATGACCTTCCTGATCCTGATGATGTCACAAGCCAGCAGACAAACTATATCAAGGGCGAGTTCTTCAAGCTTGAGACAGCTGCAAAGAACGGGGACGCCTCTGAAGTGAACGGTTATCCTTCAATCATAGATATTCCCTCGTTTATCGACTTTATGCTGATCAATGAGTTCGCCTCCAATGCCGATGCTTACACCTACAGCACCTTTTTTCACAAGGACAGGAACGGGAAACTGAGAGCAGGCCCTATTTGGGACCTGGACCTGACCTATGGCAACGATCTCTTCATGTGGAGTCTTGACAGGAGCAAAACTAATGTATGGCAATTCCAATACGGTGGCAATGACGGATCACGGTTCTGGCGTGATCTGTTTTACAATCCCCAATTCAGATGCTACTTGTCAAGAAGATGGAATGAGCTTACTGCCCCCGGCCAGCCTCTTAACCAGGCCAGTCTCGAGGCATTCATTGACCTTAATGCCGACAGCATCAGCGAAGCAATACCGCGTGAATACCAGCGCTGGAACAAGACCGGGACACATGCCCAGCGAGTAACCGCAATGAAATCATTCATCGCTGCCCGTATCTCATGGATGACAGCAAACATAGGGTCATTTTCTTCTTGCACAGATGTACCCGTGCCTAAACTGGTGATAACAAAGATCATGTATCATCCTCTTCCGACGGCGCAGTACCCTGACGATGACGACCTTGAATTCCTTGAGATAAGGAACAACAGCAACACTACCGTCAACCTGAGCGGTGTTTATTTCCTCGGCACAGGACTGGTCTATCAGTTTCCTGCAAATGCGACTCTGGGGCCATTCCAGGCTGTTATACTCGCCAGCAACACCGCCGCTTTCCAGAGCAGGTATGGCTTCGCTCCTTTTGGTCAGTTTACACGACACCTTTCGAACAGCAGCGAGAGCCTGGTGCTTTCTGACGCATTTGGCAACGTGATAGATTATGTACTTTATTCGGATGTCAGTCCCTGGCCAAATGCCGATGGTAACGGCTACTACCTGAAGCTTAAGGATCTGATCCTTGATAATAGTATTGCATCAAGCTGGATAGCATCAAATGATGTTATCACTTCAGTTGAAGAACATGCATATGCAAGTGATGTCACAATCTATCCCAACCCTGCAACTGACAAAATATATTTCAGCACAGAGGCAGATATCTTAAGTATTTCAATTTATGATATTCAGGGCAAAATGATCATGACAATCAACGGTGACATACTGCATAATGACCTGGATATAAGACACTTAGCCAGTGGGTCATATATCATCAGGGTGACCACCGCCACCGGAGTCAGCACTCATAAGTTTGTAAAGGACTGATTTATTGCCAGATGTAAGTGCCAACAGCTCCTGTATCAAGGCTAACCTGTACTCCCTTACCCCTGAACTTTATATTGAAATTCTTCTTTGCCGGGGATGTATTTAAAACAATAAGCACCTTTTTGCCGTCAGGCGTTCTGAATGCAACATTCGGGAGATTGCCGGGTGTATTTGAGTCAACGCGCATCGAACCGGGTCTAACAAACTTAGCTGAATGAGCCAATATGTAATACGCGGGATTTCGTTTAACAATATTTCCGTTGACAGTCACCGTTCCGAGACATCTGTCACAACCACCTTCAGTATGAGGGTCATAATTCTGATCTGAGGCTAGATTCCATTCAATAACATTCCGGCACCAGTTCCGTGTTGCTCCTATAATCAGGTTCTCCACGTGCCACTTGATATCCTCGGACAGGTCACCAGGGGCACCTACCCACTGTTCTGTGAAATAGAGGTTTTTGTCAGGAAAGGCATTATGCACTGATGACAAAGCCCCTATCGTCCCTCCGTAAAGATGAAAAGCCGAACCGTCCACATATTTTCTGGCATCAGGGTCATTCAGGACTTCAAGAGGGTAGTCAGTTCTGTCAGCATTATGGTCGTAAATGATAATTTTTGTATTTATCCCTGCTGCCGCAAACGCCGGACCAAGGCTCTGTTTAATGAAGAGTGCCTGGTCTGATGCAGTCATATACATGCTCGGATTGTTTCCCGGATGTAGCGGTTCATTCTGAATGGTTATGGCATCAATGGTTATGCCTTCAGCCTTCATACCCTGTATGTACTTCACAAAATATTTCGCATAGGCGGCGAACCACTCATGCTTAAGGCTGCCACCCACGGATGAGTTGTTGGTCTTCATCCACAATGGTGCTGACCAGGGAGAACCCAGAATCTTTATCGAAGGATTGATGGCAAGTATCTCCTTCAGCACCGGGATAAGGTCATCACGGTCAGGGTCAAGGGTGAATCGGGTCATCCCAGGGTCAGTCTCACCCTCAGCGAGATCATTGTATGAAAAGACCCTGTCACTCAGATCAGAGGCTCCGATGCTCACCCGCAAATAACTGATTCCAATATTGCTGCCCTCAGTGCCGAAAAGCTCTGTCAAAATGGCTGTTCGGTCAGCCTGCGACATCCTGTTCAGGACTATTGCACTCCCGCCGGTGAGACAGTTGCCAAAGCCATCTATTGTCTGAAATGTGACCGTGGTGTCAACAACTATAGTAGGATCAGCATTAATGGTACTTGTAAAAATCAGGTCTTCCGCTGATTTTTCGAATAATATGCTCTTCACAGGCGAAGTGATCCATGCCTCCACCCTGGCCCCGGTACCGTTGTCCGGATCTGGCTCTTTTTCATCTCCACCCCTGCAGGCTGAGAGGAGTATCATGAAAATGGCGCCGGCGATCTTGATCATATTACCTATTTATTCTGATAGACCCTTACGTAGTCAACAACCATTTTGCGTGGGAATACAGAGTCATCAATTCCCTGTGCTCCTCCCCAATTACCTCCGACGGCAACATTAAGAAGAAGATGGAATCTCTTGTCAAAAGGCCATACCTTGTACCCGGTACCTTCGTTCCTGAACGTAAAATAATGTATATCATCCACATATACCCTGAATTCCTTTGCTTCCCATTCAACTGCATACACATGGAAATCGGAATAACATGTCGGTATTGTGGTAGTACCGTTCTTATGTGTCCCGATAGTATGGTTATAAGCTTCAGTATGTGCAGAACCAACTATGACATATGGATCGTATCCAACATTCTCCATGATGTCAATCTCTCCGCTTTTAGGCCAGTTACCGTAAATCCAGTCTGTCGGAAGCATCCATATTGCCGGCCACATCCCGCGACCATCCGGTAGTTTGGCACGCACCTCTATCCTGCCATACAGCCAATCTCCCTTTTGTTTGGTTATAAGCCTGGCAGAGGTATATTTAAATCCCTTGTAATCCTCTTTGTGCGCAGTAATGGTTAGAAACCCATCTTTCACCTCGACATTTTTAGATCTTGCCTGTGTGTAGAATTGTGATTCGTTATTTCCCCACCCGGACTCATTTCCGGCTGTGTCATAACTCCACTTGGTACCTGATGGAAGGCCGTTATAGTCAAATTCATCACTCCAGACAAGGGTTTTGGTTCCTGAATTGGGGTTATCAGGAGGAGGATCCGAATCCTTTACCTTGACACATCCCGGTATTAACATGACTCCGAGAAGCAGAAATGACATAAGAGTAGTCATATATTTCATTTTTTTATGCAAAGTTATTCAATAATAAAATCCCTGTGAAGTCCTTCATCAGAGTTGGGTCCCACCCATACATCAAACTCTCCGGGTTCAGTAAGCGTCGCTTTTCCATTGAAAAATGCAAGATCTGTTGAGTTTATTACAAACTCTACCTCAACCGTTTCACCCTTTTTAATGCTTATTCGCTTGAATCCTTTCAACTCCTTGATGGGACGTGTGATGCTCCCAACCCTGTCACGGATATATAACTGGACAACTTCCTCGGCATCCATGCTGCCACTGTTTGTTACCTTAGCCCTGACAGTGATTGACCCGGACGTGCTCATCACCTGTGAGGAGAGATTGAGGTCGCTGTAGTCAAATGTTGTGTAGCTGAGGCCGTATCCGAACGGTAGCAGAGGAGTATAGCCGTAATCAAGGTGAAATGATTTGTAGCCGAGTGAACCCTGTGGATTCTCCGTTGGTATGCTGTCAAAAGGTGTCCAGGCCTTTTCATTGGCAGGTCTGCCGGTATTTTTCCTGTAGTGATAGAATGGTATCTGCCCCGAACCCTTGACAAATGTTACCGGCAGCTTACCTGAAGGTGATTCTTTACCAAAGATAAGGTCTGTGAGAGCCGGACCGGCCATGGTTCCACCGTGCCATGCATAGAGCAGAGCATCTGCATCCTGCAACTCATTGCCGATGGCCAGAGGACGGCCGGCCATGATCACCACAACAAGAGGCTTCCCGGTGGCGGCCAGTGCCTCGATGAGTTCGCTCTGGGCTCCGGGGAGGTCAATCTCACCCCTGCTCTGCCCCTCTCCTGAAAGTATCCACTCCTCACCGCCGAAATAGAGAATAGCATCTGATCTGCGTGCAGCCGCTAGAGCAGCATTGAACTGCTCAGGGTTATTGTCACGACTGTACTTAAGACCGGCAACATGATTCACTCTCTTTTCGCCCAACAGGTCCCTGACAGCCCTGAGGGGTGTTACGGAGTTCTCTCCCTGGCCGTCAAAACACCATGTGCCAAGCTGGTCTCGCGGAGCATCAGCCAGGGGGCCTATAACTGCTACGGAGCCGATATTTTCAGACAACGGCAGTGCATGGTCGTCATTTTTCAACAGAACAGTGCTCTGCCTGGCTACTTTGCGGGCATGATCCAGAAATGACGGGTCAAGAATTTTTTTCTCAGCCTCAGGATTAACATAAGGATTATCAAACAAACCGAGCCGGTATTTAACCGTCAGGATATTTCTTACCGCGGCATCTACCTGTGCTTCAGTAATCTTCTCTTCTTCAAGCAGCTTCTTTATGTTATCAAAATATGATGAAGATGCCATCTCCATATCCACACCTGCATTAATTGCCTTTGCAGCTGCATCCTTATCATCAGCGGCATAACCGTGGAATACCATTTCAGTTACTGAAGCCCAGTCACTGACCACCATACCCTTAAATCCCCATTCATCACGAAGAATCTGCTTCAGTGTGAATTCATTGCCTGATGTAGGCACACCGTTGAGATCGTTGAAAGCAGACATAAATGTAAGAGCGCCTGCATCAGCTGCTGCTTTAAACGGTTTCAGGACTACATCTCTCAGGATCGGTTCTGAAATGTAGGTCGTATTGTAATCTCTGCCTGCCTCAGCAAATCCATAGCCAACATAATGCTTTGCACAGGCTGCCAGGGCAGTCGGATCTGTCAGATCATCGCCCTGTATACCTTCGACCATAGCTCGTGCCATAGCTGAGGCAAGCAACGGGTCTTCGCCGCATCCTTCGGCTATCCTGCCCCACCTGGGATCCCAGGTTATATCAAGCATAGGTGCAAAGGTCCACTTAATTCCCTGTGAAGACGCTTCAACGGCTGAGATGCGGAAGGCTTCCTTTACTATCTCAGGATTCCAGGAAGCTGCCATTCCGAGGGGTATCGGAAATATTGTCCGGTAACCGTGAATGACATCCCTCCCTATTATAAGTGGTATCCCAAGCCTGCTCTCACTGACTGCGATCCTCTGTATCTCATTGACCCTCTCAACCCCCCAGTAGTTAAGCAGCGAGCCGCACCTGCCGTCCCTTACTGCCTGTTTCAGTTGCTCCTCGCCACCGAAAAATCCCGGGTCAAGCTGAGACATCTGACCTATCTTCTCTTCAAGGGTCATCCTGGCAAGCATCTGGTTTGCCCTGGTAACTGCTTCATCACTATCCTGCTGCCCTGTCTGGCATGATGTCAGTACCAGAGATACTAGAAATACAACAGCAACAGAGATGTTTTTTCTGATAAACATAGCTTTTAATTAAAAGGTAAAACTTAAAAAGAGGGGTTGCCTGATTATATCAGACAACCCCTGATAATCAATTACTTTTGGATGCCTTCAACATGTGGGCCTGAAAGCTCATCAAAATAGAATGAATGTGTTCCGATAGCGTTACCGGGATTGCACATTATTCTGACGACGTTGTAAAAGTCATGATTGAACCTGCTATCTGCAACAATATTGGATGTAAAGATGTCACCCGTCCAATCCCATCCGGCACCGACACCATTGAAGTTATATTCGGCAACTTCCCAGGTATTGTCCTTCTTGATGGTATAGATGAGATCATAGGTTCCGGTCTGCCATGCATTACCTCCCTTATCCGTATTCTCGAGCTTAAGCAGTATCTTATCTCCAGCTTTGCCATATACCATAACCTTGAAAATCTGCTGTAACCTAAGGTCGAACCTGTAACCTGCATTGAGCTGCATGTATGCATTAGCCCACTCATTATTGGTCTTTGTGTAGTATGCAACCTTAGTTGACTTGTTCGGATATATTTTTGATGGATTGTCAACAACAGTTACCGAGCAGTCCTGACCCAGTACCGGGAATACCTGCACCTCACTGAAATCATTATAAGTGATCATCATGTCAAGGAGAAACTCCACGTAAGCTGAGTTGTTATTTGCCAGGATGACCGGTTTTGTGGTTGTCAGTGTACCTATACTCGTATTCAGTTTTGCAGTCACCGTATAGGTGCCCTTACGCATAAACACATGATGAACAACTTCATCCTTACCCCCGGTTACTTCTGCACTTCCGTCGCCAAAGTTCCACGTCACATTGGTAACACTCTGACCGGCCGGAATGGAGTAATTGGTAATTGAGCAGGCTACATCGTTGTCAGTACCTTCAGTTGCATTGACGGTATAGGTTATAGTGGGTCTTACATAACCCTTGGGTATCATGTAGTAATGCCACATTGTCCAGCTCTCATAAGCGCTGTAGCATGTAAGCTCTAGGAGGTTTTCGCTAACCTGCACTATCCTGTACTCATTTCCCTTTGCTCCGACATCAAGGCCGGGATGGATAGGTCTGGCGCTGCTGATAGTCAGATAGTATCCGCCATTCTTCTGAGTTATGACCCAACTACCGGTTGTAGGAGTCACATAATCAACATCATAGTCATCCTTGTTCAGCCTTGGATTTGTGTAGATTGTTGCAAGGGCTGGATCATCTTTCATGTAACCTTTGACATAACTTACACCTTTGTTGTCATATTTCACGACAAAATCAGTCATAATAAATGTAAGCTCATCATCATAAGCACCGGTACCACTTTTGACATAAGGAGCAGCAGACCACCATTCGAGGCCGTTGCCTAGACCGTTGGCATCACCAACGCCAAGATGCCCTTGCTGGCCGGCATCAAGAACCCACGTTTTTCCGTCAGCATCTGCGGCACCTCCGGTAAGATTAACATATACCGGGTCTGTGAAGATCGAAAAATCAGTCACGGGCTGGTTGTAGGTTTTTTTGATTGAACCCGTACCACCCTTCGTAACATACGTCATAGTAATGTCATAATCACCTTCCAGAGAATACTTGACCTCATTTGTGGGTCCTGTTCCCTTCACACCGTTGCCGAAATCCCATGAAGGAATACCGGTAACAGTTGATGTATTTGTAATTATCACATGGAATTCATCACTCCCCGGAGTGATTGAGAAGTTGAGCTGATCAGCAGTCGGAGGCAGGCCAATGTCAGGCTTGTCCTTCATCTGAGGCTCGCAGGCTGTCATGAGTAAGATTACCGCAATAAGGCCTGTCAGACTTGTTTTATATAATAAGTTTTTCATCATGTTTTTGTTTTATTCATTTTAATAAATGAACCTGTCCCTGTTTTACAGATAAGCCGGAACCATCTGTTTGAGAACACCTGCATTCATATTCCTTATCTCAGTTGCCGGGATCGGGAACATTCCCCATGAGTCAGCCTTGAATGCCCTGTTGGCAAAGTCTCCAGGGTTTGGAATGCCTGAAGGAACAACGAAACTGGCATTTATCTGCTGCTCGGCATATGTGAGTCCTCTTCTGAGCAGGTCCCATTTCCTGAGGCCTTCACCACCGAATTCAACACGTCTTTCGTGATAGATGTCATCCAGAGTGATTGAAACTTTTGCAGCACCTGCACCGAGGGCCCGGGTCCTGACCTGGTTGAAATAACCAGCAGCTTTTGTCGGATTATCCGCAAGCCACACCTCTGCAGCCATCAGCAGCACATCTGCATACCTGATATCCATATGATTACGCGGAAAGTTATGGGCTGGCTCACCACCCGAACCAATGTAATCGGCACGGGCCATGTACTTCCTGTTGAAATAACCTGTATTCATAAAGGCCCTGTTGTAGCTCGTAAGGTTTGCCTCGGCATCATAAAGTGTGGCGTACTTTCTCGGGTCACCTGATTCAAACTCGTTGGCCAGACTCCATGTTGGCACTGAAAATGACCATCCGGGATATACATTTGCATCACCGGCGGGATTACGTACACCAAGCCAAACCGATGAGAAATTGCCATTGATGTTCCATCCGCCCCAGTCGCCAGACTTGGCCTTATCTGAATATTGTATTTCAAGCACAGCCTCACTGTTATTCTGATTGTCCCAGTCAAAGAGGTCAGCGTAGTCAGCCACGAGTGTATATCTTCCGTCGGTAATGACCTGATCGAGAGCTGTCTGGATGTAACCCTTATTGATCACTGTTGTTCCGTCACCCCATTGCTGTGCGGTGAGACCAAGTCCTGAAATGGCACTCATTCCTGTATGATACAGGTAAATGCGAGCCATCAGAGCCTGGGCTGCGTATTTCGAAATACGTCCCTTTTCAGACGCAGCGATATCCTTTGGAAGTCCGGCAACTGCATCGAGCAGGTCAGAGGCAATGAGTGTGAAGACTTCACCGGGAGTGCTCTGAGTTACATTCTTGTAATCCTCAACATCAGGCAATACCTCAGTGATGATTGGCACCCATCCGTAGTGACGTACCAGATCCCAGTAGAAATAGGCACGAAGAAATTTAACCTCTGCCTCAAATCTCTCCTGGAGACCTTCCGTTTCCCATTCAATGCCATCCTGTTTCTGCAGATAAAGATTTGCACGATAAATGCCTGAATAACAACGGGTCCACAGGTCAGACGAGGAGTTGTTCTCAGGTTCCATCTTAAATGACTCCATATCCTGCCACTGGCTCATGTCAGAGGCGTCTGAACCGCCACAGAAAGCATCATCGGAATAGATATCCGACATTGTTGGTACGAACTGCCAGTTCTGCACAGCATATGCATCATACACCGCAGTGACAGCGAGGAAACCCTGCTCCTCAGTTTTGTAGTAGTTTGCTTCCGTCTGCCCGGTCATTGGCTCCAGCTGAAGGAACTCCTCTGAACAGGAGACCGCCGAAACCATGAGAGTCAGCAGAAAGAGACTGTATAATATTGACTTTTTCATTGCTTAATTTATTTTGCGATGTTAAAATGTAACATTTATGCCGGTCATGAATGTACGCGGCTGAGGATAGATACCATGATCTACGCCGTTGTCAAATACCCCTCCACCTATCTCCGGATCAAAGCCCTGGTAGTTTGTGAATGTAAGCAGGTTCTCAGATGAGACATAGACACGAAGCCTTGTTATTCTAAGGACGTTTGTTACACTCTTGGGAAGAGTATACCCAAGTGTTATGTTCCTGAGTCTTACAAAGCTGCCATCATTAATGAAGAAGTCGCTTACGGTCTTCATGTTCAGGTTGTTGTCAACAAAAGTTACCCTGGGGTAATAATCGGAAGTCCCCTCACCAGTCCATCTGTTGAGCCAGTCAGCACGGTAATTGGTGCCATTCATGTCATACCTTCTTGTTGCGTCATATATCTCCTGTCCTACCGCGGCATAAAGGAAAAGGTTGAGATCAAAGCCGTACATCTCGGCATTTAGGTTTAACCCTCCGGTGAAATCAGGGAATGGCGCACCAATCTGCACCCTGTCGGCATCGCTGATGGTACCGTCGCCATTGAAATCAACAAATTTTATGTCACCGGGTTTTGCATTCGGTTGTATTTTAGCTCCTGTGGTGCTCTTATAGTTGTCTATCTCTGCCTGGGTCTGGAAGATCCCGTCAGTTCTCACACCATAAAATACACCCATGGCAGTGCCAGGTTCAGCATAGAGTACACCGCTCTGGCCAAAGCCACCGCTGCCACCCTGGAGGCGCTGCTCTGCATTTCTGATCTCAAGAACTTCGTTATTGTTAAAAGCTCCGTTGACAGATGTTGTGAGGAACAGATCTCCGAGTTGCTTCCTGTAACCTACCTCGAATTCAAGACCAGAGTTTCTGACTGACCCTCCGTTGATTATCGGGGCCGAGTTACCAACAAGCGCAGGTACAGGTGCTGTTACAAGCCAGTCCTTTGTTGTCTTAATATAATAATCCAAGGTAAAGGTCAGGCTGCTGTTGAGAGTGGCAATGTCAAGTCCGAGGTCCATCTGCTCAGAAGTTTCCCACTTGAGTGACGGGTTGGCAATCCTTGTAGGCTGCGTGCCGTTGTATTGCGTCTTGCCGGAACCATAGTAATATATATTCT
>JALOMO010000186.1 GCA_025455395.1 Bacteroidales bacterium | reverse complement strand
AAGTAGCCCAGCATGAGATTCGGGCCTTTACACAGTATCTCACCATCATCAGCTATCCTGACCTTTACGTTTTCGATAAGCGGGCCGACGGTTTCAAACTTTATATCCGGTATTCTGAGCGGGTTGACGGCAATTACCGGTGAGGTCTCTGTGAGACCATATCCCTGAAGTACAGGAATGTCGGCAGCCCAAAAGATTCGCTCAAGCCTTGACTGAAGCGCTGCTCCTCCTGATACCAGAACGCGCAGCTCCCCTCCAAGGGCCTCTTTCCACTTTTTGAAGATAAGCTTGCGGGCAATGCCAAGCCTGAACCGGTAAAACGCACTGTTACCGTTAAGCCTGAATTTGAGGCCAAGATTAACAGCCCAGAAGAAGATCTGTTTCTTGAGCCATGGAAGGTTTTTACCTTTGTTTATAATGTTGTCATAGATCTTTTCAAGCAGCCGCGGCACTGTAGTTGCAATGTGAGGTTTGATATCCTTCATTGTGTCTGCAATAACTGCCATGTTCTCAAGATAATAGATACTCGTTCCCTTATACTGAAGATGGTAGTTCATCATCCGCTCGTAGACATGACACAGCGGCAGGAAGCTGAGAGCTCTGTAACCTATGCCGAACTCGTGCGCAGTGCTGGTTGCAATGGCATTTGAGACAAGGTTCTGATGTGAGAGCATTACACCCTTCGAATTGCCTGTTGTGCCGGATGTGTAGATGATAGTACACATTTCGGATGGCTTTATGGAATCCTTGATGCCATTCAGTTCCTGCATTAACCTTTCCTTATTTTTTCTTCCCTCCTCCATTATATCATCAATGGTTCTCATCCCGTCAACAGGATCAAAGGAGAAAACCTCCCTTATTGCCTTAATCGCCGGTAAGATGGGTGCTATCTTGGCATAAACCTGCTTATTCCCGATAATTACAGCCTTTGCTTCTGAATGGTCAAGGATGAATTCATACTCATCCTGCCCTATGGTTGGATAAACAGGCACATGGATCATCCCTGCCTGTGAAATACCATGATCGACAATGTTCCATTCAGCTTTGTTGGGAGTAATGGTTGCGATGTGATCTCCCTTTTTATAGCCGAGTGAGAGGAGGCCATAACTGAACAGGTCAGTCAGCTCTCTGACAGCTTCTGTTGAATAGGTCACCCACTCATTGTCATGCTTTCCTCCAAACATCACCTCGCGAGGGTATACCGCGCAACTCCAGTCTATCAGATCAAAGGTTCTTGTAACTTCCATTTAGCTCTGTTTTGGGTTTGAGATACAAGTGTATGAATTTCGAACAAATAAAACAAGCATTAAGTCCATCAATTTTATAATGGCATAAAAGCCTGATCTTCTGCTTAAAGTAAATTTCTTTCAGCGGCAGTTATTTCGACCGGTCAGATTTTACCCTTTTGTACGCGATGTGTGACCAGAACGACAGCTTTATCAATGGCATTCCTGAGACCGTCAGGGTTTTTCCCTCCTGCAGTGGCGAGGAAAGGCTGACCGCCGCCACCACCGTTAATCTCTGATGCTACAGATTTGATAATATCAATTGCATTAAGCGAAGCACTTTTGATGACATCATCTCCGAAAGAGACCAGCAATGAAGCCTTACCTTCATTCTCAGATCCTAATATCACGGCACAACTGGTGTCTGACTGTCGTAACTGGTGTGCAATATTCTTTAGCATTTCCGTTGAGGCGCCGGGGACTATTCCGGAATAAAGATTGCAATCGCCAAGGCTGACTGAATTTTGTTCCAGTTCCTGTCGTGACGAGGAAACAATTGCTCCCTCCATCTTTTCGATGGTATGCCTGAGTGCTCCGTTCTCTGCAATGAGCTTTGAAATGTTGGCAGCAGGGTTGCCGGTGCTCCTGAGCATAAGAGTTATCTCATCAAGAGTCTTCAGTTTATCATTGATATATGCCAGTGCTCCACGTCCTGTTACTGCCTCGATACGTCTTACACCGGCTGCAACGGCACCTTCGGAGATAATCTTGAACAGACCTATTACAGAGGTATTGTCAACATGTGTCCCTCCGCACAATTCCACCGATTGCCCGAATGAGACCACTCTGACATTCTCTCCGTACTTCTCACCGAAGAGAGCCATGGCTCCCATTGCCAGTGCCTCCTCCATTGGTGTCTCGTCAATAATATTGGAAGATATATTCTTCATTATCATATCGTTAACCATCTGCTCAACGGCAGACAGCTCTTCATGCGTCACCTGGCTGAAATGGCTGAAATCAAACCTCAGTTTATCAGGAGTGACGAGCGATCCTTTCTGCTCCACATGACTGCCAAGAATTTGTCTGAGGGCATAATGCATCAGGTGAGTGGCTGTGTGATTATTGGCTGTCTGTTGCCTTGCTTCATGATCAACAACTGCCTTAAAGAGGTTTGAGGGCTCTGACGGAACCTTCTCAGCAATGTGTATCGTGAGGTTATTCTCCTTGATAGTGTCGGTTATGGCAATCCTTTCATTGTCGGAAGAGATATATCCCTTATCTCCTACCTGTCCTCCTGATTCGGCATAGAATGGGGTTCTGTCAAAGACGAGGTGAACCACCTCTTTCCCTCTCACGGTTACCTTTCTGTACCTTGCTATGTGTACCATCTCCTGAGTATGATCATAGCCGGTAAAAATTGTGGTGTCGGCATCATGGATCACTATCCAGTCTCCCGCTGCGATAGCGGCATCGTTCCTTGACCGGGATTTCTGTGCGGTGAGTTCACGATTGAAGTCATCCATGTCAAGGCTCATGTTGTTTTCCCTGAGTATGAGATGAGTAAGGTCTACCGGAAACCCGTATGTATCAAATAACTCAAAAGCATCGCTGCCGGGGAAGATGTTCTTACCTTCGTTTTTCAGTGCTGACACCTGCCTCTCGATCATCATCAGTCCTTTGCCAAGTGTTTTGAGGAAAGACTGTTCCTCTTCAAAAATGACCCTTGAGATTATCTCCTGTTGTGCTGTCAGTTCAGGATAGTGTCTGCCCATCACCCGGATGAGTTCAGGAACGAGTTTATAAATGAACGGTTCGGTCATCCCGAGTGATGTATAGCCGTATCTCACAGCCCTCCTCAGGATTCTCCTTATCACATATCCTGCCCTGTTATTTGAAGGAAGCTGTCCGTCGGCGATGGAGAATGCCACTGTCCTGAGATGATCAGCAACAACTCTGTGTGCTATGTCCCACCTCTCCTCTTTACCGTATGGTTTGCCTGTTACCGATGATGAACTGCTGATAAGAGGCTGAAAAATATCTGTATCATAATTTGACTTCTTGTCCTGAATTACCATACAGAGTCGTTCGAAACCCATTCCGGTGTCAACATGTAGTGCAGGCAGTTGTGCAAGCTCGCCGCCCGCCTTGCGGTTGTACTGGATAAAGACCAGGTTCCATATCTCTATGACAAGCGGGTGACCCTTATTCACAAGCTTATGCCCAGGTTTCTCCTGACGGTCGCTTGCACTCCTGATATCAACGTGTATCTCTGAACATGGTCCGCACGGACCGGTCTCACCCATCTCCCAGAAGTTGTCCTTTTTAGAGCCTTCAATTATGTGGTTCACCGGATT
>JALOMO010000185.1 GCA_025455395.1 Bacteroidales bacterium | reverse complement strand
TAGTTTCACGAAGACTGGTTTTCCTCAGCGGTGGAATAACACATGCCTCCTTCGGCGGACTGGGGCTGGGTCATTATCTTGCCATTAACCCTGTTATCGGAGCAGCTCTGTTCGGATTGGGTTCAGCTGTTGGTATGGAATACATGACCTCTAAGGGTAAGATGAGAGAGGATAGCGCAATCGGTATTTTATGGGCGCTTGGAATGGCAATAGGAATAATCTTTATTTACCTGACCCCGGGGTATGCTCCTAACCTTATGAGTTACCTTTTCGGAAGTATCCTCACTGTTACCAGGGGAGATCTGATCGCCCTGGGCATCGTCTCCCTGGTGCTGATTGTATATACGGCAATTTTTTACAGGACCCTGCTTTACATCTCCTTTGATGAGAACTATGCCCGCACATTTACGCGTCACGTCGACTTGTTCAAGTATTTTTCAGTAGCCCTGACAGGCCTGGCAATAGTGCTTAACATAAGGATGGCAGGTGTTATCCTTATAATATCGCTGTTGACAATTCCTGCCAATATCATCATGCTCTTTACCAGGAAATACCTTCGCATTATCGTTTTGTCATCTATTGTCAGCTTCATTGGTATAAGTGCAGGTTTTACAGTTTCATGGTTCACCAACCTGCCAACAGGTGCAGTAATCGTAACGGTACTGGTCATATTCTGGGTTATTGCCAGAGGTATAAGGACACTGATAGCAAAAAGTAAAACCGGAATTACACAAAAAGTATGAATATGTATGATTATGATATATTAATCATCGGTAGCGGTCCCGGAGGATACGTGGCAGCCATCAGGGCTTCCCAGCTGGGTATGAGTGTAGGTGTCGTTGAGAAGGCGGAGCCGGGTGGCATATGCCTTAACTGGGGATGCATCCCCACAAAAGCATTGCTTAAGAGTGCCCAGATACTTGAGTACTGCAGGCATTCTGCCGACTATGGCATCATCTCAGGTGATAATCCTTCTCCTGACTTCAGTGCTGTCATCTCACGCAGCAGGGGAGTGGCAGATGCCATGAGCAAAGGGATACAATACCTATTCAAGAGGAACAACATACAGGTCATTACAGGGTTTGGTCGTATCATGCGACCAGGTACGGTTGAGGTAACCACCGCTGACGGCGCGGTACGGAACTACAGTGCAAGGCATGTTATAATCGCTACCGGGGCGAGATCCAGGGAACTTCCTAATCTCAGGCAGGATGGTAAAAAGATAATCGGATACCGCGAGGCAATGACCCTTCCGTCACTGCCATCATCGTTGGTGGTGGTGGGCTCCGGTGCCATTGGCAGCGAGTTTGCCAGCTTCTATCGCAGCATGGGTACTGACGTGACACTCGTGGAGTATATGCCAAGGATACTCCCACTTGAAGATGAGGAGGTCTCACGCACAGTTGAGCGCTCATTCAAAAAAATGAAAATGAAAATAATGACCGGCTCATCGGTTGAGAGCGTTGACACCTCTGTTACACCCAGTCGTGTTACAGTCAAGACTCCGAGAGGAGAGGAGATCATCACGGCTGATATCGTAATGTCAGCAGTAGGGATTACACCAAATATTGAAGGTATCGGACTGGAGGAGTCAGGCGTGGCCACTGACCGGGGAAAGATCACAGTGGATGAGTATTATCGCACCTCAGTGGCGGGGATCTATGCGATTGGGGATGTCGTCCCAGGGCCGGCGCTTGCGCATGTGGCATCCGCAGAGGCAATTATTTGCGTAGAGAAGATGGCAGGGCTTGATCCTGAACCGTTAGACTATTTCAATATCCCGGCTTGCACATATACCACTCCTGAAGTGGCATCATGCGGACTGACAGAAGAGGCTGCCAAAGCAGCAGGCATGGAGACGAAGACAGGCAAGTTCATGTTCATGGCCTCCGGTAAAGCATCTGCTGCCGGCGCCCGCGAAGGATTCGTGAAACTCGTTTTCAATGCCGCTGACGACAGGCTCGTGGGAGGCCATATGACAGGGATGAATGTCACTGAGATGATATCTTCGGTTGTCATAGCCCGCAGACTAGGTGCAACAGCACATGATATCGCGCGAAGTATCCACCCCCATCCGACAATGTCAGAAGGTGTGATGGAGGCTGCTGCCGCTGCCCTTGGAGAGGCTATTCACGGCTGACAGAATATCTTATTTCAGGGTTAACGCAACCTTTGGCTTCATTTTGTCATCACTATAATTGACAGGGTCAGAAATTATTTTTTACCTTTATAACTCCTCTTAATTACAGGGTTTGCATAAGGTAAAGGATATAATCGAAGGATGCTTGTCAGGCAGCAGACGTGACCAGGAACTGCTCTATCGCAGGTATGCACCTAAACTCTACGCCGCATGCCTTCAGTATGCGGGTAACACTGAGGAGGCAAGGGATGTCCTGCAGGAGGGGTTTATTAAGATTTTTGAAAACCTGGGACGATACAGCCATGAAGGTTCTTTTGAAGGATGGATGAGAAGGATCATCGTCAACACCGCGCTCGAGAAATATCGCAGCAGGTATTACCTGAGCAAGGTTGAAGATATTGATACGGTAGCTGAGCCGATAGCAGAGCCCGACACAGATGATTTTGCAGGGATGGAAGCTGTTGACCTCCTCAATATGATAATGGAACTGCCACCGAAATACAGGATGGTCTTCAACCTCTATGCCATTGAGGGTTATTCACATAAGGAGATAGGTACTTTGATGAATATCTCAGAGGGTACCAGTAAATCTAACCTCTCAAGGGCAAGAGACATACTTCAGAAAAAAGTGATGATACGTACTGGTGTTACCAGGAGAATGATAAATGTTTGAAAGAGAGCCAAATATTGATGTTGTATTCCGTAACGGGCTGAAAAACCTTGAGGTTCTGCCACCGACAGATGTGTGGGATAATATCCCTCCGATGCCTGTCAGGGGTACCCGGAACAGGGTCTTTATTGGTATTGCAGCAGGCATAACCGCTCTTCTCTCTCTTACTCTTCTTGCTACATGGGTCACTCGCAGTAACTCCGGCCCCGGTAATCTTTCTGAAGTCACAATTGCCGACAGTGATCAGTACCTGGAAGCAGGTCAGTTGACTACGGCATCACCGGTTGTTGGCAGAGTTGCTCAGACTGAAAAAGAAAAAGAAAGCACAGTGGTCGCCATAAGCCCTGAATATGAGACAGTCATAACCGGGAGTGGTGAGACAACAATACCTTCACTTATATCACGGACATCGGACAAGCAGCTCGGGGGAGAGGATGCGTTATCTGAAAATGTAGCAGATAACAACATAACCATCGTTGCCCAGGGACTTACCGGCAACGGGGATAATACTTCTGATCTGCTGCCTTCCGGTAAATCTGCAGCCGGGGAGCAGCGCTTCATGGTGGGTGCATCAATGGCTCCCTCTGTAGGGTTCTCAGCTTCAGGCAATGATGCCCACATCTCCGATCTGATGAGCGGAGAGAAGATCAGGCCGGCATATACAACCGGGCTTACTTTCGGATATAAGATTTCGAAGCGCATTACTATTCAGTCAGGCATTGGCCTCTCATCCATGGGGCAGGTGATAAACGGAATTGATGTCTTTGCAGGCCTCTCTGAT
>JALOMO010000184.1 GCA_025455395.1 Bacteroidales bacterium | reverse complement strand
TTTCACATTATCATAATCAGCCTCGCACATCCGGAGGTCATCGAGGATCTGCCTGTATCCTGCCACAGCCGGGTCATAGCAAACCAGTATTTCATTATATGAAGGGATGATGTCGGTTACACCTCTGATCTTTGTCTCGTCGAGTTTTTTCAGGAGTTTTCGGACAGTGATGTGGACCTCATGGGAGATGACATCACCAGCTTTGATTATGAATGCTGAGTCGCCTGAGGGTTTATACCTTATCATATGATTATTTTTTTACCGGGGCCCTCATTTCTATTCCCTCAGCCCTCAGGGCTGCTGCCAGTCTCTTCACGAATTCCGGGGCTGACTCATTATCGCCATGGATGCATACAGTGTCAGCTTCGATAGTGATTGTCTTTCCCGAGAGTGTCTCCACGCTCTTTTGGGTAATCATACTTATTACTCTCTGTATCATGATTTCTGCATCATGCAGCACAGAGCCAGGCATCTCTCTTGAGACAAGAGTTCCGTCGTCGTTATATGCTCTGTCGGCAAAGACCTCGGAAGCGCAGGCTATCCCTGTCTCTCTGGCAGCCCTGATCAACTGTGATCCTGACAGTCCGACGAGCACCAGTGAGCTGTCGAGCTCCTTCACTGCCCGGGCAATTATCATTGACAGTTCAAAGTCTGCGGCCGCCATGTTATAAAGTGCTCCGTGAGGCTTCACGTGACGCATACGTGTACCGGCAGCTTCCGCCATTCCTTTGACGGCGGCAGCCTGGTAAAGGATCAGTGAGTGGAGCTCATCACTGTTCATTGCCATCATTCTCCGTCCGAACCCTTCGCGGTCGGGGTATCCGGGGTGAGCGCCCACGGCTACATTATATTTCATTGCAGACCTTATTGTCTTCTCTATTGTCACCGGGTCACCGGCGTGGAACCCGCAGGCAATGTTTGCCGAGGTAATAAATGGCATCACTGCCTCGTCGCTTCTGCTCACTGCACCGGTCTCACCAAGGTCACAGTTTATGTCAACACAGATTGCCATACTGAATTATATTATACCGATCACGTGAAGTATGCTTCTGATGCCCAGTATCAATGCAACCAGCACCACAATGATACCAGCAGTATTTGATAGCGGGGAATTTACATTTTTACCCATAATATTCCGACTGTTCATAACAGTGAGGAGGTAAATGGCGATTACCGGCAGCAGAATTCCGTTTGCAGCCTGGGCAAAGAGTATTGCCTCGAGTGGTCTGAAGCCCAACATAGAGAAGAGAGTGCCTGCGAGGAGGATGAACATCCATACCATACGGAAGCGCCATGAGGTCAGGTCTCTCTTCCATCCGAGGACACCGGTGGTAGCATAGGCGGCAGCAAGAGGTGCAGTAATGGCTGAAGAAATGCCTGCGGCGAAGAGGCCTATGCTTATGACATGCCTGGCCCATCGTCCAAGAAGTGGTTCGAGCTGCACCGCAAAGCCTGAAGCATCGGTAATAGTATTCCCTGTTCCGAAGAAAGCGACAGCAGATGTCACCACAATAGCCATGGAGATCAGTCCGCCCAGTATCACTGACACGGAAATATCTGTGCGTGCTTCGCCGAGGCCTGAGGCATCTTTCCATCGTTCCTGTACAGCAGAGGCGTGGAGGAAAAGGTTATATGGCACTACAGTGGTGCCTATCAGTCCGATCAGTGTGAGAATTGACCCTGAGGGAACATCAGGAACGAACAAACCCCTCATTATATCAGGCAGGTGTGGTGAGATGATGATTGCAGTTGTCAGGAAGGTGATACTCATGAGTATCACCAGCGAGACCAGCACCCTTTCGATCAGTCTGTAGTTGCCGGCCAGGAGCAGGAGGAAGGCAGCCGCGGCGGTGATGGCGACCCAGAACCGCAGCGGAAGGGTATCTGTGGCGATAAGTGAGTTTAGTCCGATTGATGCTCCGAGAATATTGCCGGTCTGGAAAGCAGCATTGCCGATAGTGATGGCAGAGACCACCAGCGTTGCGGTTATGATTCTTGATACCGGTGTGCTGAATTGTTTGCGCAGTGCCTCGCCCAGTCCGTATCGTGTTATTATGCCGAGCCGTGCCGACATCTCCTGAAGTATGATTGTAGCTGCGACTGAAAATGTCAGTCCCCATAGCAATGCAAATCCGAACTGTGCTCCGGCGAGGGAGCAGGTGGTGACAGTTCCCGGGCCGATGAAGGCAGCAGTGACGAGGGCGCCGGGACCGAGACGGAAGAAGGGTCGTTTGCGGAGTTTAGGCATGAGAGTATTGTTGAGGCATAAATATATGTAAAAAGGGATTAGGGTGCAAGGCGCCATCCTTCGCCAAGGCTCCGGACTTCGTCCGACGAAGGCGGATGACAAGGCATGGGGCATGGGGCACAGAGCTCAGGGCACGGGGCAAGGAGCATGGGGCACAGAGCAAGGGGAGAGAAAGATTTGCTTTTGCCTGATCAATGATCTTGGAAAAGAGCAGGGAATAGATTTAATTTGAGGATCGGAATAACTAACCAACAATATAAACATGAAAGAACTTGTACGTTGTAAGCCCTGCGGTTATGTAATGGAAGCCGGCAAGCTTAAAGATGTATGCCCGGCATGCGGCATGCCGGCAAAAGCATTTGAACCTTACAGGGAGAGAGTGGCACTCAACAGGCTTTTTGTCCTTAGCCTCGACATGCATCCTATTGCCATCCACCTGTCACAGACATTTGTGATACTTATCCCGCTGATGATTTTTTCAACAATGTTGTTCCCTGACTTCAACAATGATATCTTCATGAGTGTCCTGAAGTTCTCAATCTATATCTTTCCCCTTACCCTGATTGCAGCTATCATTACAGGAGTGATAGACGGGCTTTTCCGTTTCAAGACACTGACACCTCCGATACTTAGGCTTAAGATAATACTGAGCTCCATCATTATCGTTCTTGCAGGAACAATGTTCTTTGTTGCAAAGGATGGCAACTATGGTTTGTTTACCATCATACTGAGCCTGGGGTGTCTCTTCTGTGCGGTCAGACTGGGTCTTCTCGGCAAGCATCTTATAGATGTCATTCTTCCTGGTTCTTACCCCATAAAGAAGGCGAAGGCAACTGCCGCTGCCAGTTGAGACTGAGTCTTGACATTGAGCCGGAAAAACCGTATCTTTGGAATCTGAATTCCAGTAGTCTGCCACCGTTGGCTCTCGCATGCGATTTCAGAAGGGATCATGGAAACAGAGGAGAAAAAGAACGAGAGACCTGAATGGATCACCATCATATCAAAGTACAACAAACCAGATCACCTGAGAAGCTGGTGGCAGGTAGTTAATTCTGTCGGTCCATACCTGTTGTTATGGTACCTGATGGTGAGGTCGCTCGAGGTATCATACTTGCTGACACTGGCACAGTCAGTCCTCGCGGCCGGGTTCCTTGTAAGGACATTCATCATCTTTCATGACTGCGGACACGGGTCATTTTTCCGTACAAAACGTCTCAACACAGTGGTGGGCATTGTCACCGGGCTGCTGGTCTTCACACCTTATCACAGATGGCATCGTGATCATCATATCCACCACCAGACAGTAGGCAACCTTGACAAGCGTGGTGTAGGTGATGTTAAAACGCTGACTG
>JALOMO010000097.1 GCA_025455395.1 Bacteroidales bacterium | reverse complement strand
AAGTGACTGAGTGAAGGTGGACATCCTGTTCTTCCGCTCTTCTGCTGACAGGCCCATGGCATCAAGGTCAGCGTTGTACCATTCCATCGCCTCTTTTGCCACCTTGCGCTGGTCACCCTCTGCCATGACCAGATCAAATATTTTCGCGGAGATGCGGATATTCTCGTTTATCTCAGCTTCTGACAATCCTGACAGCACAGAGATATCACGGTTTTGTTTCAGGATAATGTCATAGCCCTTTACTCCTGGTCCGGCAAGGGAGATAATGAAAGCTACATGGCCTGACTGTGAAGCGACTATGGGGGCAATCAGACCTCCCTCACTGTGGCCTGCGAGGCCTATCTTGCTATTGTCTATCTCTCTCCTTTCTAGAAGATATGCAACCGCAGCCGCAGCATCATCGGCAAGGGTCAGCGATGTTGCCTTTGTCATATTACCCTTTGATTTACCGGTTCCACGGTCATCATAACGAAGCACTGCAATACCGTTACGAGTCAGGTGGTCTGCAATTACCTTGAACGGTTTGTGTGCGAAAATTGCCTCATCGCGGTCCTGCGGTCCTGAGCCCGTGATAAGAACCACGGCCGGGAACGGTCCTGTACCTTCGGGTAGTGTCAGTGTACCTGAGAGATCAAAGTTTTCGATACTGTTCCTGAATGTGACCTCTTCCTCGCGGTAGGGGTATGGTGGTTTTGGTTCCTGGGGGCGGTTGTATGTGATTGGGGCAGCACCCAGTACAAGGTCGAGCTTATACTCCTTACCCAGCTGTGTCCAGATGCCTGTGAGGGACGAGTCTCCGGCGAAAACGCCGCGATATTCACCTCTGAGCATCGGAGCAGCAACCCGAAGTGTGTCATTCACAAACGTCACCCTGCCCAGAGGGATACCCATTGCTGCCTGGTCGGGCGAATCAAGTGTAGCTTTTATAGTGTCTGCCTCTGTCAGTGTGAAGTTAAAGACCAGGCGAATCCCCATACCTGATTCAATAAGCTTCCCTGACCATGATCCTGCAATATCTTTTATTGATTTCTGTCCCATTGCTGTACCTGTTAACAATACCAGTAAAACCGCCAGAGTAATCCCAATCTTTTTCATCAGATCATCTTTCTTCCAAAAGTAGCCAATTCTCGCTATATTTGCCGGTTAAAAATCGTTAAATGAAGGTTGTTGACACACGGGGCCATACATGTCCGGCACCTTTGATAATGACAAGAAAAGGACTAACAGAGGCAGCTCCGGATGAGCCAGTCCAGATTATCATTGACAATAAGACATCACTGAGTAACGTAAGGCGATATCTGACAGACAATAATCTCATCTTCACGGTTAAGGAGGATGGCAATATTGCAACGGTTACTGTTTCGCGCGGAGTCAAGGTTGAGATGAGTAATGACGAGACTGAATACTGTACAACAACGGTTGCTGCCTCATCTGTGAAACGCAATACTGTGATTGCGATTACTTCGGAGAGAATGGGTACCGGGGATGATGAGCTGGGCACCAGGCTGATGGTATCCTTCTTCCGGACACTGGTGCTTATAGAGCCGGCTCCCGCATCGGTGGTGTTTTATAATGCGGGTGTGAAGCTTGCAATGGAAGATTCGCCGGTACATGAACATATTAAGGAGCTTATTGATAAGGGTACGGGCATATACCTTTGCACGACCTGTATCAACCACTTCGGCATAAAGGACAAACTGCCGTTGGGCAGCTTCAGCGATATGTACCAGATAATCAATATTCTTAAGGATGCAGATCACATCATAAGGCCCTGATCCTGAATTATGGAATTCGATCTTCTGACAACAGTTGAGACGGGAGGGTGTTCATCAAAGATACCACCCCGTCTGCTTGAGGAGCTTCTCAGGGATCTGCCGCTGTCGGCTGACCCGGATATACTTGTTGACATATCTACGCATGATGATGCAGGTGTATATAAGATAAGTGAAGACCTGGCGTTGGTGTTTACTACTGATTTCTTCCCGCCACTGGTGAGTGATGGATACGGGTTTGGGCTGATAGCAGCGACAAACTCAATTAGTGATATTTATGCAATGGGAGGGAAGCCTCTTCTTGCGCTTAACATAATGATGTTTCCGTCGGCTGAAATACCTCTTGAGGTATACTCTGAGATTCTGCGAGGCGGGTATGACAAGGCAAGGGAAGCCGGGGTGAGCATTATCGGAGGACACAGCATAGACGATTATCCCCCCAAGTACGGGCTTGCCGTCATAGGGACAGTGCATCCCGACAAGATTATCACCAACTCCGGGGTAAGGGAAGGAGAGCTTCTCATCCTTACAAAACCTGTCGGTACCGGAATCATCCTTGCGGGACACAGGATGAAGATGACGACTGACGATCAGGATGAAGAGGCAAGACGACACATGATGAGGCTTAACAATGATGGAGCAGTTTTAATGCAGAGATACGGTGTCAGGGGGGCAACAGACATTACAGGCTTCGGTCTGGCGGGGCATGCTCTTAAGATGGCCCGGGGATCGGGAGTAACAATCAGGATAAACATGGGGAGCGTGCCTCTTATGAGTGGCGTGTACGACCTTGTCAGTCAGGGATGTATCCCCGGAGCTGCCTTTCGTAATCTTGACTATGCCGAAGGTGATACCCTTTTCGGGGAGGGTCTTGACTATAACCTCAGGATGATATCATTTGATGCCCAGACCTCTGGCGGGCTGCTGATATCTGTTCCTGAAGAAAAGGCTGCTGCCTTGCTGGCTGATCTGCATGCTGCCGGTCATCCAGAAGCAGCCGTCATTGGAAGTGCAGGTTCAAAAAGAGATGTGTCGCTGATAATCGGCGAATAGTAATGTCAGGCAGGCAGTGAGAAAATAAACTCCGTGCCACCGCCTGTTCTTGTACGTACCGATATCTCACCCTTATGTAACAATATTGCGTTCTTGACAATGGCGAGCCCTAATCCTGTCCCGCCGCTCTTGCGCGAGCGACCGTCATCAACCCTGTAAAACCTCTCGAAGATACGCGCCTGGTGTTCCTCGGGTATGCCAACACCGTTATCAGCAAAAGAAAAGGTATGGTATCCGGCCTCACCAGGGAGGTTACGTATCGTAACGGTTACATTGTCTCCGGCATAAGTCACCGCATTTTCAACCAGGTTCTGGAATACGGATACAACAAGCGACCGGTTTGCAGTGACTGTCAGTCCTTCTTCGACAGCTATATCAATGCTAATGCCCTTTTTATTTATTGCAGTAATAAGGTTATCATGCACCTCTCTTATCACTGATGCAACATCAACCGTTTCAAACGGGAAGCTGCTGCCCGTTTCGTCAAGCTTGTTAAGGGTTACGATATCATTTATCAGTTCGGTGAGGCGGATTGACTGGGCCAGGGCCTTTTCAAGGAAGTACTGCTTCTTGTCTTCATCCAGATCCCTGTTTACCATCAGTGTCTCGAGATATCCTCTCACTGATGCAATGGGTGTCTTCAGCTCGTGTGCAATGTTTGATGTCATCTGCTGCCTCATTGCCTTTGTCTGCTCGGTGCGGGTGATGTCAGTCAGCACTATCTCAAAGCTGCTGTCATGGAAGAGGATGCACTTTACTCCAAAGAAACGCCCTGACTTTTCTATGTGGAAGTCGGTTGAAGGTATATCCCCCTGCCTGCCCGGGGAGCCCTGATGCCTGTCGAGGAATGATCTTACCCCGGCAAAGAGCGGATGCTCAATGAATCCTTCAGCCTCAATTGAATGTTCACCTGTTATTGCGTTAAGAAAAACCAGGAAATGGTTGTTTGAGAGTGTCACCTTTCTTTCCGGGGAGAAGAATGCGACACCCTCATTGAGGACATGCAGGTGTCTGAACAGCTTCTCCTTTTGCAGGGTCAGTTCTGCGGTGTTCCTGGCCAGGTTGTTATATATCCTGACAATCTCCTTGCCGGTCTCGCCGATCTCATTCTTTGGGAAGACTATGCCGGGGTCATTACCTTCACCGCGTCTTACTCTGGCAGCGAAGTCACGCAACATTGTTATACTTTCGCCCATTCTTCTTGTAACCAGTGCCAGCAGAGCCCATATAGCGACAAAGACCACAGTGATAAATACCAGGAAAATCTTTTCACGCTTCAGAAATCCTTTAATATTGATATTATACTCTTCGGCAACCCTGACATAGTAAGTGTTGAAGTATCTTGAGAAATAGTAATAATCTTTTCCTGTTGATGCTGATCTGCGTATAGCTGTTCCGAAGGGAGAGAATAGTGATTTCCCCACCTCAGGTCTCTTCAGATGATTCTCCATTCTGTTCCAGTCCTCTACAGAGCTGTCATACAGCACGCTGCCATCTATTGCTATAACGGTGATTCTCAGGTCAGGAACAGGGATAAGCCTGAATACCGAATCAATAAGAATATAATTACCGTTTTTGGTAAGCGAGTTGACGTTAATATAGTTGTCAACCAGGCCTGCCATGTCATTCATTCTTGAATTAAGCGCAGCGATCCTGATATTCTTCTCGCGGTGATACTGGAAGACCATTATTACCGCAGTGAAGAGGATAAAGATACTGAAGTAGTATAAAAACAATCTGCGCCTGAAACTCTCTCTTCCTGTCATTTGTCTCAAAATTTCAATCACCGAAATAATATCCGTATCCTGATTTGTTCTTCAACATGCCGCCCTTGTCTCCCAGCTTCCTTCTTATCCTGGCAATAGTTACGTCTACTGTACGTTCGGTAACTATCACATCATTACCCCATACACGGTCGAGTATTGCCGTCCTCGGTATAATCCGGCCAGGGTTTTGAAGGAAGAGAGCAAGTATCTCATACTCTTTTCTTGTCAGTTCAAGAGTCTCTCCCTTTGAATATATCAGCTTGTTCGCCAAGTCGATCCGGAAGTCTCCCGATGGCATTTGAGTTGTCATCTCCCGTGGTGATGATCTCCGGAGGATAGCTTTGACCCTGGCTGTCAGCTCCCTGACAGAAAAGGGCTTGGCGAGATAGTCGTCTGCGCCAAGGCTGAATCCTGTGATCTTGTCATTTTCAGTATCACGAGCAGTAAGGAAGACCACAGGTGTCGTCAGTTTCATCTCCCTTCTTATTTTCTCCGCCAATCTGAACCCAGACATGTCTCCCATCATTACATCAAGAATAAAGAGGTCGTAGGAGGGAAGGTTTTTTCGTACAGCCTCCTCTGCCGAGGTGCATATATCAACTTCGTATCCTTCACCTGCGAGGTTGAATGAGAGTATCTCGAGGATGTCTTCCTCGTCATCTACAGCCAGTATTTTTTTCTTCTCAACCATCTTCTATTATTATACTTACTCTCTAATGATGCAGGTGGTCTTCAGTCTTCGGTCTTCGGTCTTCTTTCAATACCGATCACCCCTTCACCTCCTCCTTCCCAATTCCCGTATGCCTTATATCCGTTCCCTGCATTGAATATATAGATGCCTCTGCAATGTTTGTGGCATGGTCAGCGATGCGTTCAATATTTGAGATCATATCTTTTATCTCTACATAATTTGTGACCATTGAACGTGTCTTGTCATCCATAGGAATCTTATTTATATGGCCTATCAGAAGCTTGTAGTTCATCTCGTCAACTACTGCGTCATTTTTTATTGTCCAGATGGCAAAATCAGGATCGGTATTGATGAATGAGAGAAGTGATTTCTCAACCATTATTGCGCCCGATGCAAGCATGTTGCTTATAAGAGTTGATATTGATGAAAATTCCTCGGTCTTTCGTACCTTTTCAATTATTCTTACCATATTCATTATCCTGTCTCCGATACGTTCCAGGTTTACTGTCATCCGGTAACAGGCCACAATGCGTCTGACATCTGATGCGACAGGTTGGTGGAGGACAATTGTGTTTGTAAACTGTTCGCCGATGACAACCTCGAGGTTATCAATCTGGTTTTCAGTCTCACGCATCTGTTCAGTAATACGTTTGATTGACTTTTCTTCGGATGTTCCCATTATCCTTTCAATGAGGGTAAGCTGGCTCAGGGTCAGGTTTGCCATCTCCCTGAAGCTGGTCATTATCTCATTTATTGCCTGTTCTTTTCTTGTGCTCATTGCATGGTAGTTTTAACAAATGTATGAAATAAGTGAGTTCATCATCCGAATTTGCCTGTCAGGTATGCCTCTGTGCGTGGATCCTTCGGGGTTGTAAAGAGAGTCTCGGTGCGGCCTGACTCAACCAGTTCACCAAGGTACATGAACATCGAGTCATCAGAAATCCTTGCTGCCTGTGACATGTTATGCGTAACCAGAACGAGTGTATATTTCTGCTTCAGTTCGCCCAGCAGGTCTTCGATCTTGGATGTTGCAATGGGGTCAAGTGCAGAGGTGGGTTCATCGAGCAGAAGCACCTCAGGGTTGAAAGCTATTGCCCGTGCCACGCAGAGTCTCTGCTGCTGCCCGCCGGAGAGAAAGGTCCCTTTGCGGAAAAGAAACTCTTTGACCTCATCCCAGAGTGTCACATTCCTAAGGGCGTTCTCGACGATCTCATCACGCTGGTTCTTTTTCAGCCTGATATCGTTGAGAGAGTAACCGGCAACAACATTCTCGTAAATTGTCATGTTCGGGAATGGGTTGGGTCTCTGGAACACCATGCCTACCTTGCGACGAAGCTCAATCACAGACATTGAGAAGATGCTCTGCCCGTCGAGAAGTATATCACCCTTTGTTTCGATGTTGGGATAGAGCTCATGCATCCTGTTCATGGCCCTAAGCAATGTGCTTTTACCACACCCCGAGGGGCCCATTATGGCAGTGATGCTGTTGCGCCTGACTGTAGCAGATACATCCTTGACGGCATAACGTCCCGGCTCGTAGGCTATTGAAAGTCCTTCGATCTTAAGTACAGGCTCCGTAGTATGTGTGTCACTCATCAGTATCAGATATATTTATGTTTTGAAGCTATGCTGCGTGAAAGGAGGTTCATCGAGAGAACAAAGACCATCAGGAAGAGTGAGGCGCTCCAGACAAGGTTGACCATATTTGGATCATTGTAGAAATCCCATATCAGCAGAGGCACCGCACTGACAGGATTTGTCAGATCGAGGCTGACAGATGGGCTTCCGAGGGCCGTGAGCATCAGTGGCGCCGTCTCACCAAGTATCCTGGAGAGGGCCAGCAGAACCCCCGTTGCCAGCCCGCTGAAGCTGACAGGGATAAGCACTTTGATGACCATCTTGTAGTAGGGAGTTCCAAGGGCGAACGCCGCCTCCCTGATTGTTACAGGTATCATCTTCATTGTCTCCTCTGTCGATCTTATTATGAGCGGCAGCATCATGATCGTAAGCGCTGTGCTGCCCGCCAGGGCAGAGTATCCACGTGTAATATTCTTAACAATCCAGAGGTATGCTATAATCCCGAGGATGATTGAAGGTACTCCCTGCAGGATCTCGGTAAGGCTTCTGATGAAGTTAGCGTATCGCTTAGTTCCGTTCTCGTATAGGTAGACACCCGTCATCAGTCCCAGCGGTATTGACACCAGTGATGCGACAAGGACCATAAGCAGAGAGCCGATGAGGCCATTGGCTATTCCCCCGGGTATCACCTCACCGGATGACGTTGCCATCATTGCCTGAAAAGTATCAGGCGCCGGCTCGGTGAAGAAGGCCATGTTTATCTGGCGGTAGCCCTTCAGTGCCAGGTTACCGACGATGAGGAAGATAGGCACTACCGTTATCACTGCACCGGCAATGATGATGTACTTCAGCCTGGCGTTGGTGCGGTTGCGGCGACTTATATTGTTAATCAGCAGGTTATCCATGGCAGCCTCTATGCAAATCGTCTGATGATAAATTTTCCTGCTGCATTGACCAGTGCGGTGATGGCAAAGAGCAGCAGCCCTATCGCTATGAGTGCACTTAGCTTCAGTCCGTCGGCCTCACCAAACTGGTTGGCAATAACGGAGGCCATTGTGTTGCCCGGCGAGAAGAGACCCTTTGGGATTATGTTGGCATTACCAATGAGCATCGTGACAGCCATGGTCTCTCCAAGAGCCCTGCCGAGGGCAAGAATGAAGCTTGCCACAATTCCTGAGCGGGCGGACGGGATGATGACGTTGAAAATGACCTCACGGCGTGTGGCTCCGAGTGAGTAAGCAGCTTCCTTCAGTTCAGAAGGTACCATGGCTATGATCTCTGCGCTCAGTGAGGTCGCATAGGGGACAATCATTATGGCGAGAACAATGGAAGCTGTAAAGATCCCGAATCCCTGGTCCGTAAGGCCTGTGCTTATAAGCAGCGGCCGGAGGGCATAGAAGCCCCAGAAACCGTATACTATGGAAGGGATACCTGCAAGCATGTCGACCAGGCTACGTAGTATCCCGGCTGTCCTGGTACCCCTGAAGTATTCGGCAATGAAGAGCGAGGTTGAAAAAGCCATGGGAATGCATAACAACAGGGCAAGCAGCGATGTTATGACTGTCCCTGCAATGAAGGGCAACGCTCCGTATTCCTCGCTTCCGGAGGTGGGATTCCATACTGTGGATGTGATAAAGCCGAGACCATACTCCCTGAATGCCGGTATGGCACCTCCCGTAAGGGAGAGCACTATCCCGGCACTCAACAGAAGTATTGTAAGTGATGAGAGAAAAAGTAAGGCTTTTGTTACTTTATCGCCATTCATCAGATATTATTTAAGGATCGGTTCACCGTCAAAGGTTATGCTCCTGAGAAGCACTGATGCCTGGTCTGAGGCATTCTGTGGCAGCTTCGCATAATGGACGCTGGTGGCAATTGCCTGGGCGTCAGGACCTGTAAGCCACTTGAGAGCGTTTACGGTAGCGGTTGCAACCTCTTCGGTACGGTCTCTGTACGACTGCTCCTTGTAGAGAATTGCCCAGGTAAAGCTTGTGATAGGATATGCTTCCGGATTCGGTGAGTTTGTAATCATGATACGTGTATCGGCAGGCATCTCAACGGTGGCTGCAGATGAGAATGAGTCGAGGGTGGGTTCCACATAGTTCCCGGCGCTGTTTTGTATGAGTGCCATAGGGATCTTCTGTGCATAGGCATATTCAAAACCAAGATAGCCGATGGTACCCTGGCTCTGGCTGATGGTACCAGCGACTCCGGGATTACCTTTGCCGCCGATGCCTGCAGGCCAGTTGAGCGCTTTGCCTGTGCCAAGCTGTGCATTCCATTTGGGGCTTACCTTTGACATGTAGTCACTGAAGATATATGTCGTTCCGCTTCCGTCTGAACGGTAGACGACGGTTATATTCATGTCAGGGAGTGTCACACCCGGATTTTCGTCAGCAATCCTTTTATCATTCCATTTGGCAATGTCAGCAAGGAATATTCCTTCGAGCAGTGCAGGTGTCAGTCTGAGTCCGGTCACTCCCGGCAGGTTATAACCTATCACCACTGCACCGATGCATGTCGGGATATGGATCACCTCACCCGGCATCTCTGCCAGCTCGTTATCAGAGAGATAGCCGTCGGTAGCACCAAAATCGACCACCTGGTCACGAAGACTTTTAATGCCTGCTCCTGATCCAATACTGCCATAGTTGATCACGGCACCGCCCTCTTCACTGTATTTTTTGAAGGCGAGATTGTAGAAGGGCTGCGGGAATGTTGCTCCTGCAGCGGAGAGTGTAACCTGTTTCTCCTTGGCTGATTTCGTTCCGCCGCCGCCACATGATGCTGCCATCGCAGCGATCACCAGTAAATAGATAATTTTCTTCATGTTTTTGTGTTTATCGTTTATCGTTTATCGTTTTCCACCACCCCCTCACTGGCTTTCGCCAGTGAGACCCCTCCTGTCTCAGGAGGGGAAACTCTGATCTAATATATTCCTTCCTGAGCCCTTTGCTCTGAGCTCTGCGCCTCTTGCCCCTTGCTCCTTGCCCCTTGCTCCATGCTAAAACCTCGCCTCAACATTAATTCCGACTGTTCCAACGAAGGCTGCTTCTTCATCCTCAGGAATGAATCCTATAAAGTTCGGAGAAATTCTGACACTTTTAGCAGGGGAGTAGTCAAATCCTATACTAAACCTGGTTCCGTCATTGGAAAGGTTCCAGGGTTCTGTCTCACCCTCAGGTACTTCAGATACAATATTGTCATACCGTGCGAATGCTGAGAATTTCTTTGCTAACAGCAGAGCACTGAATATGCTGATGCCAGAGTAATCTTCCCCGGTAGTCATCAGGTGGTTAGACTGAGAAAGATATTCAGCACCAAGAGTAAGTATTTTGCCTGTATAGGCACCAGCAATGCTGTAAGTAGACTGCCGTCCGCCTGAAGGGCCCATGAGATCATAATAGAGTCTGAGAGACAAATTCTTAACCGGTATGATCGTTGCCCCGGTTACAACTTTAAGCGTAGTGTCTGGAGTAATTTCCTTGTACCCTTTACCGTTTATTACAGACATGTCAATCGTAAGAAAATCTGCAGCTTTATACCTGGCCATGAAACCCAGATCAGTCGGAAAAACCATCTGGGCATAATCCATCGTGGGTTTGGCAATATACCGGTAGTTGAAAAACTTTTCAGCATTTGATAATTGCTCGGAACCGATCAATCCGCCCCTCATCAGCAGTTTGCCGTTGTCATACTGCAGATAGGCGTTTCTCAGATAACCGGTTATCATCATCTTTCCGTTTATGACCTGTGTGAACCCGTCGAACATGACGCGGCTGGAAACAGTTTTAGAAAATGAGTAATCATAACCGAGATAGGAGCGGGTGACCTGGAATACAGGTAAATTTTCTCCTTCCGAGTAGGTGTTATGATAATCAGCAAAAAGCAGTCCGAACACCTTTCCTGAAGGTTTAAATTCCTCAATCTCCTGTGCGCTTACCGAAAGACTCACTGCTGAAACAACCAGAATAATCAGGTATTTTCTCATTTAGAATTCAATTGATGGTTTGACGAAGCAAAATACTTCTCTTTTTGTTACAAAATAATTAAACATCCGTTACAAAGTTGTTACAAACCTTTTCCGGCATCAAATGAATTGACTTGACCAAAGGCTGAAAGTGCAAAGGTTTTAATAATTAACTTTGCATCATACTAACAAACAGAAGGTAACTGAGATGAAAATTATTCAGGTAGTGACACTCCTTTTATGTGGCAGCCTGTCATGCTTCGCACAGAGTATCATCAATCCGAACTACGGTCTTAAGTCGCCTGCAACTGCAGAAATTGTCAGGGTTGATTTCAATGACAAGAGCACGGTAGTATGGCTTACGATCATGAGTGATATCAATAATGCATATTTCTGCATTGACAGGAATACCTTTATGGTGACGCCTGACGGAATGAAGATTAAGCTGAAAGAGCTGAAGGGACTTCCTTACTGTCCGGCTACATACAGGTTTAAACGACCGGGAGAAAAGGCATCCTTTTCGTTAACCTTTCCTGCAACCGGGATTCTGCCATGGTTTTCTGTGACAGAGGAGTGCAGCGGAGGATGTCTCTCTCTGCGGGGCGTGGTGACTGATGAGGCGCTCAACAGCAGGCTGAATGAAGCCTTTGGCCTGTCAGAAATAGGAGAGAACATGGCGGCATACCGTATCTTTGAGGATATTATCACCACAACCGACTCACTCAATTGGGGTATTGAAGGGTCTGTTTACACAGCACTGATCCTTCTTGACAGGAAGATGGGAAGGAATGAGACGGCGAGATCATGGTATGACAGGATGATGACCTCCGATACTCCCGATCTGAGTCTCTATCTTGAAAACCTGCGCCGGCAGGGTGTAGATTATTAAAAAAAGCAGCGACGGGCAACCTGCCCGTCGCTTACCAAAAGACAATAGGTTAGTTTTAGAAGTGGAGATCGACGCCGATGCCTATCACCCATGTTTCGGTGTCATAGGTTTCGGTCATATCAGGTAGGGGTGCCATCGTAGAGGTTACGCTGCCATCCTGGTACATTGTCCACATCCCGCCAAGGTTGATGTCGATCATTGGTGAGAGTGTCAGACCGATGCCACCGCCGAAGGTGCTGGTATTGAGGCTGTATCTCAGGTCGCTCTGATAGTTTTCGTTCACACCTGTCTGTGTGCCGCTGTAACCTGCACTCAGTTTGATCATCTTTGTCAGGGCATACTCTACACCTACTGAATACTCGAAGAAGTTCTTGTCGATCATTTCGATCTCGAGGTCTTCGCTGCCGTCATAATCGTTGCCCTTGTCGAAGTAGTAGTTCATGCCGGCTGCAATAAAGAGTTTTCCGGTTGGACGTACGCCGACGCCAGCAGAGAGAACTGCGGGCATGTCAGCAACCTTTATGGCACCGTCTTCAAACATTCCGCCTGCATCCTTGTCGTCGTAAACGGTTGTAGTCAGGTCGAGGGTGGTCTTG
>JALOMO010000183.1 GCA_025455395.1 Bacteroidales bacterium | reverse complement strand
ATACGTGCCATATGCCTCTTTTAATTTGAAGTGCAAAGTTAATTAAATTTATCCCTGCCTCTGCTTGAACTTGGGATTTTTCTTATTTATCACATACAAGCGACCATTCCTCCTGACAATCTTGCAGTCGGCTGAACGCTTCTTCACTGATGCTCTAACTTTCATCGCAGTTCTGTTTTCTATTTAAATCTAAACGTTATTCTTCCTTTGGTAAGATCATACGGAGACATTTCAACCTTTACCTTATCTCCCGGCAATATCTTGATATAATGCATTCGCATTTTGCCTGAGATATGGGCGGTTATTATGTGCCCGTTTTCGAGTCTGACCCTGAACATCGCGTTTGAGAGCGCCTCGATGATCGTTCCGTCAATCTCTATTGATGGTTGTTTGGCCATATTTGCTTACCTCTTTGTTAATACTTCATCTATAAACTCAAATGTTGAGAGCAGGTCGGCTTTACCCTCCCTGACCGCAACAGCGTACTCATAATGTGCTGACGGCTTCCCGTCACCTGTCCTGACCGTCCACCCGTCACCAAGGACGCGTGTGCTTTTGGTGCCCATGTTGATCATCGGCTCAATGCAGATGACCAGGTTTCTCTCCAGTCTTGGTCCGCTGCCCCTTCTTCCGAAGTTAGGCACTTCAGGGCCTTCATGCAGATGTTTGCCTAATCCGTGCCCCACCAGTGTACGTACCACCGAGTATCCTCCTCTCTCCGCTGTTGACTGCACCGCATGTGAGATATCTCCCACCCGGTTTCCTGCAACGGCCTCCCCTACTCCGGCCTCAAGAGATGCCCTGGTGTATTCCATCAGCCTCATCACTTCAGGCTTTACCTCTCCAACAGCAAACGTATAGGCGCTGTCTCCGTAATAGTTGTTAAGGATGACTCCACAATCGACTGAAATAATATCTCCATCCCTGAGTTCGTATGCTGAAGGTATGCCATGAACCACCTCGTCATTGACAGATGTGCAGAGAGTGGCGGGGAAGCCTGCATAACCCTTAAAGGCGGGCAGCGCACCGTTGTCACGAATGAATGTTTCGGCAATGCTGTCAAGCTGAAGGGTTGTCACCCCCGGCCTGATATGTCTGGCTACTTCCGCAAGGGTTAATGAGACGAGCTTGTTGCTTTCTCTCAATAACTCTACTTCTGCATCCGTCTTAATATAAATCATCAAAGAACGTCAACCTGTTAAATAGCTGTCACTGCTCCGGACCTGCCTTTTACGCGGCCCGATTTCATAAGACCGTCATAATGACGCATGAGCAGATGGCTCTCAACCTGCTGCAGTGTGTCAAGCACCACGCCCACAAGTATCAGAAGCGAAGTGCCACCAAAGAACTGTGCAAACTCGCCGCTCACGCCGAAGTTGACTGCAAAAGCAGGCAATATGGCAACTATCGCCAGAAATATTGATCCGGGGAGTGTTATGCGCGACATGATTGTGTCAATGAATTCAACGGTCTTGCGCCCGGGTTTGATTCCGGGGATAAACCCGCCGTTCTTCTTCATGTCTTCCGCCATCTGCACAGGGTTTATAGTAACTGCTGTGTAGAAGTAAGTAAAGATTATGATAAGAATTGCGGTAATAAGATTATACCAGAATCCGTACATGTTGGTAAATGCAACCACAAGTCCGGAACCTGATTCAGAGTATCCTGCAAAGATAATAGGCAGCATCATGATTGCCTGTGCAAAGATGATTGGCATAACACCTGCAGCATTGACCTTCAGAGGTATATACTGACGAACGCCGCCATATTGTTTGTTTCCTACTATCCTCCTCGCATATTGAACAGGGATACGACGGGTACCCTGTACCAGAAGTATCGTTCCGAGTATCACCACGAAAAGGAAGACTATCTCTATCAGAAGAGCAACAAGGCCTCCTGAGCCGTTGATACGCGTTCCTGCTTCAAAGATGAACGAAACAGGGAAGCGGGCAAGGATACCTACCATTATTATAAGTGATATACCGTTGCCAATGCCTTTATCGGTGATCCTTTCCCCGAGCCACATTACGAAGATCGTACCGGCTGTAAGGATTATGACTGATGATATTGTAAAGAAGGTACCTTTCAGAACAAATGCCTCGGTTGGCAGAACAGCGTGCAGGTTTGCCAGATAACTTGGAGCCTGAAGGGCAAGGATTATTACTGTGAGGTACCTGGTATACTGATTCAGCTTTCTTCTGCCGCTCTCACCCTCTTTCTGCATCTTCTGGAAATAGGGGAAGACAATACCCAGCAGCTGGATAACGATGGATGCGGAGATATAGGGCATAATACCCAGGGCAAAAATAGAAGCCTGTGAGAAGGCACCACCGGAGAACATATCAAGCAGACCCATGATACCTGACGATGTCTGGCTTCTGAGGTCTTCAAGCATTGAAGGATCGATGCCGGGCAGGGTTATATATTTCCCCAGACGGTAGAGTGCAACAATGGCAAGCGTATAAAGTATCCTCGCCCTGAGGTCTTCTATTTTGAATATATTCTTTAATGTCTGTATCAGTTTCATGCCGTTACAGTTTAACTGCTGTTCCCTTATTAGCTTCAATGGCAGCCTGGGCTGATTTGCTGAAGGCATGTGCATGCACCTCGAGCTTCTGTGTCAGAGCACCGTTACCGAGAATCTTCACCAGGGAATTCTTGTTAATGAAACCTGCTGTCAGAAGTGTCTGAAAATCAATTCTATCAGTTTTCAGTTTTGATGCAAGGGCCTCGAGTGTGCTCAGGTTGATTCCTTTGTACTCTACCCTGTTGATATTCTTGAAGCCTGACTTGGGCACCCTTCTCTGGAGTGGCATCTGTCCGCCTTCAAAACCGATCTTCTTGCTGTATCCCGAGCGTGACTTGGCTCCTTTGTGTCCACGGGTAGATGTGCCGCCGTGACCTGAGCCTTCGCCACGACCGATACGCTTCTCTCTTTTGACTGATCCCTTGGCAGGTTTTAAGTTACTTAAATCCATATCAAAATATATAATGCTGTTATTACCTTAAACATTCTCAACCTTCACCAGGTGTTTCAGCTTCTGAACCATGCCCATTATCTGCGGCGTGTTCTCGTGCTCAACAGTCTGATGCATCTTTTTTATACCCAGTGCTGCGAGGATTCTCTTCTGCCTCTCTGGCTGACCTATTTTACTCTTGATCTGGGTTACTCTGATCTTTGACATATCTGAAATATTACTAACCGTTAAACACTTTCTCCATTGGTACTCCCCTGTGGTCGGCTACAGTGCTGGCATCGCGCAGTTCAAGAAGTGCTGCAATGGTGGCTTTCACAAGGTTATGAGGGTTGGATGAGCCTTTTGATTTTGCCAGAACGTTTTTTACTCCCACGCTCTCAAGCACGGCACGCATAGCACCTCCCGCCTTAACACCCGTTCCTTCTGTTGCAGGTTTGATGAAGACATATGCTCCGCCAAACTTGCCATACTGTTCGTGGGGGATGGTTCCCTTGTGAACGGGGACTTTGATAAGGTTCTTTTTGGCATCCTCAATGCCCTTGGCTATGGCAGTAGTGACCTCACTTGCCTTACCGAGGCCGTGACCTACAATACCTTTCTCATCGCCGACGACGACGATAGCCGAGAAACTGAATGTACGACCTCCCTTT
>JALOMO010000096.1 GCA_025455395.1 Bacteroidales bacterium | reverse complement strand
GCAAATCGCAAGTCGCAATTCGCAAATTCCGCACCCTGCCTACTCCCTTGAGAGCGACTCGACCGGATTGGTGTGTGCAGCCCTGACAGATACCAGACTGGTTGTGATGAATGCTATTATCACTATGATTGCGAGTGATACGATGAATGGCACTATCGTACCCCATTCAAACGGTGATAACCCGAACTCCATCCTGTAGGCAAAGCCCTCAAGCCACCTGCTCATGAAATAGTAGGCCACAGGCCATGACACAGCATTTGACAACAACACCAGTATAAGAAAGTCCCTGTTCAGCAGTGTCACTACCTGCCCGGCGGTGGAACCCATTATCTTCCGTATGGCAGTCTCCTTTGAGCGCTGCTCGGTGACATATGAGGTGAGCCCCAGCAGCCCCAGGCAGGCAATCAAGATGGTCAGCACCGAAAAGATCGTGAACAGTGAGTTGAGCTTGTTCTCAGAGATATACATCTCGTTAAGCTTTTCCTCAAAAAAGAAATAGTTGAATGGCAGCGTGTTGCCCAGCTCAAGCTGCAGCTTGCTGATATACTCTACCGTCGCGGGAATATTCTCATCCGAAATCCTGATGTAGAAATTGGTGGAGGGATTCTCCGTGACGACAAAGATGAAGGGCTCTATCTTGTTATGTATGGAGCTGAAATGAAAGTCCTTGACCACACCTATCACCTCTCCGTCACGGTTTGCGGTTCCTGTGGCAGGGTTTATACCGAATCTGATTCTTTTTCCCAGGGGGTTATCGCCCCAGCCGAAGGCTTTGACAGCCTCTTCGTTGACAATGAATGCCTTGGTCAGGTCTGATGTCCTCTCCCTTTCAAAGTTCCTTCCCTTAATCACTTCCATCCCCATCACATCAATGAATTCGTGATCCACTACCGAGAAGCTTGTAGCCAGTTCCACCATCCCCTCTTCCTTCTCAATCTGGAAGACCACCTTGCTGGCCATCAGTGGCGGCACCAGCAGAGACGAGGCAACGCCCTTAATGGATGGGTTCTTCAGCATCTCATCCTTGAATGCCTTTAGCTGGTTGTTGGCAAAGGCCGTGTCGCGGACAGGGATGATCATGACGTTCTTCTCGTTCATGCCCAGGTCCTTGTTCCTGATGAACCGCTGCTGACCTGACACCACTATCGTACCTATTATAAGAGCACCGGCGATGGCAAACTGGAAGATCACAAGTATCTTCCTCATCAGCCCTTTGCCCTTCCTCGTGCTGACGTTGCTCTTGAGCACCTCGAGAGGGGAGAAGGAGGAGAGATAGAAGGATGGATAGCTCCCTGATATGAGCCCGACGAATAGAGCTATTAGCAATATCAGCAGAAGTGTACCTGGTTGAAACAGCTCTCCGAACTTTATTGCCTTATCAGTCAGGAAGTTAAAATATGGCAGACTCAGCAGGGTGGCTATCATGGCGATGATGAGGGCGGCAGCCACCAGGAGCATCGATTCGCTCAGGAACTGTCTTATCAGCGACCCTTTGCCTGCTCCGATGACCTTGCGCAGCCCCACCTCCTTTGCCCTGTTGACAGAGCGGGCTGTGGCCATGTTCATATAGTTGAGGCTGGCTATCAGGAGGATAAACAACCCTACAAGCGAAAAGATAATGATATAACTGTAGTTGCCTGTAGGCAGGTCAAACTCAAGGTTGCTGTTGTAGTGTACCTTGTCAACCCTTGTTGCCGCCAGAGTGAATGAAGCATTAATCTGGTTACCGAGCGAACTCATATACTTTTCATAGAAACCCGGAAACTTGTCCAGCAGGGTTTTTATATCGGCGCTCTCGTTTAAGAGCACATAGGCGAATGCCGATATGTTCCAGAATGCAGGAGCCGACCTTGAGTTGAAGTTATCAACGCCGACAAGCTCGACAATTGTAGCCATCGACAGCAGACAATCGAATTTAAGATGCGAATTGGAAGGCACATCCCTGATCACACCCGTGACGCGGAAGTTTCCGAAATTGCTTGTTTGCAGCTCTTTTCCCATAGGATTCTCCTTCCCGAAGTACTTTGACGCAAAGCTCTCTGTGATCACTATGGTATTAGGGTCGTTGAGAGCACCGTCCGGAGTGCCGTAGATGAAGTCGTGCCTGAAGACCCTGAAGAGGGTTGAGTCGGTGAAGTAAATATCGTCTTCAAAGAACTTCAGGTCATTGTACTCGAAAAGGATATCATCCAGACCGAAGCCTGCAAACCTTACAAACTCCTCTATCTCAGGATATTCGTCCTTCAGCGTCGGGGCCATGGGCATAGGCACCAGCCCCGCTTTGGTTGCCTTGCCCGATATGTTGAAGTCGCTCTCCAGCCTGTAGGTACGGACATAGTTCTCGCTGTGGCGGTCAAAGGTGAGCTCATCCCTGACATAGAGCATTATCAGAATCGCACATGCAATGCCAATGGCCGGCCCAATGACATTGAGTATCGAATAGAAACTGTTTTTCCGGATGTTCCTCCAGGCTGTGATAAGGTAACTTCTGATCATGACGGTTTTTTCTTTAAGACTGATTTTTCAGTCGGTTGCTACAACCTCACCTGTAAAAAAGTATAATAGAGTAAATTTATGGCTTTCCTTTACGCCAGTCAATTTTTTCTTAATTGACTTTGGATAAATGAAAGTGTAACTTTGGAGACATAACCAATTCATCGTACCATGAAAAGAATATTTTCTTTATTGATCACCTTGGTTTTGATTACATCAGCCGTATCCTTTTCCCAGGATGTAAAACAACAGACAGGAATAAAGCCGGCACTCCTTGTCATTGACATCCAGAACGCATTCCTTGAAATGATTCCCGAAAATGACAGGGAGATGGGGATGCTCTACATCAATGGCCTTATTGAGCTCTTCCGCAGCAACGGTTACCCTGTCATACGGGTTTATCACCACAGCAAGGAGTATGGGGTGGAGGAGGGGACCGAAAGGTTTGAATTTCCATCAACGGTACTGATAAAACCGGAAGACCCCAAAGTATTGAAAACATATCCTGACGGGTTTAACAAGACTGATCTCGACAAGGTAATTAAGGAGACGGGCAGCAATACTCTTTTCCTATGCGGGTTGAGTGCTGTAGGGTGTGTCCTGGCTACCTGGATAGGCGCACAGAACCATGATTACAAGGCTTTCCTGGTAAAGGAGGCAATAATGAGTCATAACTCGGAATATACAGATAATATTGAGGTCATGTTTGATGCTGTCAGCTATGAAGTGGTGAAGCTGATAATTGAGAGCTCAAAGAACTGACACTTCCTTCCTGTAATGAATCTGTGAGGATTTTCGGAGATCCATGACCGGAGCGTCGGGACAATCATGCAATCATGCAATCGTGCAATCGTGCAATCGTGCAATCGTGCAATCATGCGATCGTGCAATCGTGCAATCGTGCAATCGTGCAATCATGCGATCGTGCAATCTATTGATTTGAAACTTTGAAACCTTGAAACCTTGGAACACGGAACCAGAAACCAGGAACTCTCCGGTCTTCCGTCTTCCTAACTGATAAAGAGGCTCTTGCTTGAATACTCCGGGTCGCAGGTCAGATTAACCCTCAGTTTTCGCAACCCTGCCTCATCACCCGGCGTTGGTATGTGGGTGAGATGCACCTCGCAGTCACGCAACAGGGTGAGCTTCTCCATGGCTGCCTGGGCAGCAGGATTGGATAAGGCACTGATGCCTAACAGTATCAGCGTCTCTTCCACATCGAGACTGACCATCTTACCGTTCAGGATATCCTTCTTGAGATGGGCTACCGAGTCAATAAGGTTCTTGGGCAGGAGAAGCAGATTATCAGGCAGCCCGGCAAGGTGCTTTGTGGCATTGAGAACCAGGCTGGACGATGCATGCATCAGTGCCGAGTTCTTCCCTGTTATGATCGTCCCGTCATGCAACTCAATGGCAGCACCGCAGAAGAAGCCCGCATTTCCCTTCCCGCTTTTCTCGGCATCCTCGGCAGCGTTCCGTGCAGGTAGTACCACCTTCCTGTCCTCAGCCTTACCGTTAACCTTGTCCATGACCCTGACAGCCTGGTCAAGAGTCTCCCTGTCAGCCAGTCCGAGAGCATACTCAACCGCACACCTCAGGTATCGGCGAATGATCTCCTGGTGAGACGCCTCTGTAATGATGCTGTCATTGACAATGCCTGCGCTCGCACGGTTGACACCCATGTCGGTAGGCGACTGATACATCGATTCCCCTCCGGTAATCTTCTCAAGGATCCTTTTAAGCAGGTGAAACGCTTCAATATCCCTGTTGTAATTCACCACCATCTTATTATAGGCTGTCAGATGATCTTTATCTACCAGTACTTCATCCTTCAGGTCAACCGTGGCTGCCTCATAGGCTATGTTCACCTTGTGATCGATGGGGAGGTCCCAGATCGGGAATGTCTCAAACTTTGCATATCCGGCCTTGACGCCGCTCCTGTATTCATGATAAAGATTGCAGAGGCATGTTGCGAGCTTACCGCTGCCGGGCCCCGGTCCGGTTACAATGACAATCGGATTTGTGGTTCTGATATATTCATTCGCACCGTACCCCTCATCGCTCACTATCAGGTCAACATCAGTGGGATATCCTTTTGTGGGGTAATGCAGGTATACCTTGATACCCCTGTGCTCAAGCTTGTTCTTAAATGCTTTGGCGGGCGACTGGTTCTCATAGCGTGTAATCACCACGGCAGTAACATCGATACCCCAATCCCTGAAGTCATCAATGGTCTTCATGGCATCTACGTCATAGGTAATACCAAAGTCAGCTCTTACTTTCTTCCTCTCGATAGCACCGGCATGGATGCAGAGTATCACATCAATCTTGTCCTTAAGTATCTGCAGCAGCCTCATCTTGACGTTAGGATCAAATCCCGGCAGCACCCTGGCGGCATGAAAATCAAAAAGTAGCTTGCCCCCGAACTCCAGGTAAAGCTTGTTGTTAAAACGGTTCACTCGCTCAAGGATTGCAGCTGTCTGCTCCCTGAGGTATTTCTCATTATCAAAGCCGATGTGATTTTCGTTTGCCATTTGAACCCTGTCAGAAAGATTATTGTCCGATACTATTATGCCGACTCCAATATTAACAATTTTAAGCTCATGAAACTTCCGGAGGCATAAAAAATCAGCCGTCACCATCAGAAGTGTGAAGACGGAAGACGGAAGACGGAAGACGGAAGATCGAAGCATTAGCGGAGATCCCGACAGCGAAGCTCGTCGGGACCGAAGACTGAGGACTGAAGACTGAAGACTGAAGACTGAAGACTGAAGACTGATGACTGAAGACTGATGACTGAAGACCGAAACCACCTGTGCTCTACGCTCTACGCTTTACGCTCCTTACTTCCCGGGAGAGACAGAGTCTGATGGCAGCTGGCTGTCAGGCAGAGTGTTAAGCCATGATCCGACAAGATCTCTCCTGTGGTCATGATATTCATTTATAAGATACCTGATAGTGTCACTGTTTTCAATGCGGTACTGCCAGGCTTCACCCTTACCTATAGCTGACTGTACCCTGCTGATATATAGTCTTTCACCAGGAGTGAAGAGGCACTCTCTACCATGGGCAGATATCTTACCGTGTATACTGTCGCGCGTGGTTGTTATCCATATGAGATCCGGGTTCCCGTTATCGTCAGATGACGTATGCCGGTAATCGAGAAAGTTGCCGATATAAATCCTTGTCATGAAGAGTTTGTCCTCCTCGGGAGTGGAGGCAGGTTTGTCAATCGTGCTGCATGAAAATACCAATAGCAGGAGAACAACATATGCTGTTACTTTACTTTTCCGGCGCAGCAAAACTCCAGGCATGTGAGATATATAAGTCATTTAATTCCTTGCATCAGCAAAAATCATTCCCAAAGTAACGGCGCAGTCCGGTTTGTAAAAACTGGTATCTGACTCTTCTTTAAACAAGAGCCTTCTCTTTATGAACAATCACCGGACTTACGCTTCGGTGTCTTTTACTTCGTGTTTAAAGTCTGATGTCTTGAACGTTTTAGGAAATAGCATTTCTCCTCCTGACTCAGGAGGGGAAATCACCATTTAATACACTATACCCTTGCTCCCTGCTCCATGCCCCATGCACCCCAATTCGACAATCGCAAATCGCAAATCGCAAATCCACCCTGCCCCCTGCCTTCCCTTTCATCTTAAAAAATAAATAAGTAATTCAGCAAAACAATGAATGATGTCGTTGAGTATACTATATTAGTTTGATGATATTACATTGGTCTGGTAACTAATAAAAGGGGATGCAGAACATAAAAATACTAACCTCCGAAGAGATAAAGGATCTGGTCTCCATGAAAGAGGCTATTGATGTAATGAAGCTGGCTTTCAGTGATTTATCCATGGGGAAGTACCGGATGCCGGTCAGAACGGTGACCGATTTTGGCAACGGTGCGATATCACTCTTTTTTAAGCCCTCCTTTCTGCCGCAAGAAGAGAGGATAGGTATCAAGCTTCTCAGCCAGACAAGGAATAAACCATCACAGGGGAGTCCGGCAATACAGGGAATAATGGTGCTGATCGACTCAGCAACCAATTCAATAATCGGATTGCTTGATGGCAGCTATCTTACAGCATTACGCACCGGGGCAGCATCAGGCATCGCAACCAGGCTTCTCTCGCGCAGCGAGTCATCGGTCCTTGCCTTGTTTGGCGCAGGCGCCCAGGGTTATACGCAGTTCGAGGCTGTCTGCTGCGAGAGAGACATAAGAAAGGCATACATATATGACACCAGTTCCGAAGCTGCAGATCGCTTTATTGCCTTCTTCAAGGCAAAGACCGATGTCGAACTGTTGCATGGTGCAGACCTCTCTTCGTTGCGTGAGGCTGATATAATATGTACTGCAACAAACTCAGGGAAGCCACTATTCCAAACTGATATGCTTAAGAAGGGAGTACACATCAATGCCATCGGGTCTTACAAACCTCAGATGCATGAGCTGCCCGATGATCTTTTCTCTGTTGCCTCATTGTATGTTGATCATAAGGACTCCTGCTTCTCAGAAAGCGGTGACATAATCACCCCTCTTGAAAAAGGAATCTTTAACCATGATAATTATAAGGGTGAGATCGGCGAACTGATATCTTCCAGGATCACGGGAAGGATATCATCTGATCAGATAACCGTATTCAAGAGCGTGGGTGTGGCAGTCCAGGACCTTGCCATGGCAAGCTTTGCATACAGGAAGGCATGTGATGCCGGAATCGGGCAGGACATTAAATTATGACCACCAGCCTGTTGGATTTAATAATAACCTGATGAAAAAAGATTTTTAGCTAAACCATAAAACCGTTATGAGAAAGTATCTGTCCCTTCTTGTGATTTTAACACTGGTCCTGCCTTCAAACGGGCAGGATATAAGTGAAGAAACCCTTCTGAAAGCAATGCATACTATCTCAAGCCATGAGTTGCTTGAGTATGTGCAGATACAGTGCGACGATAAGTACCAGGGCCGTCTCACAGGCACAAAAGAGTACCAGGAGTGTGCTGAATGGCTCGCCGGTGAGTTCGCCACATGGGGTCTCACCCCTGCAGGCGACAGCGGGAGGTGGTTTCAGTGGTATGATATACCTTATACACTTGTCCTGCCCAACTGCGGCCTCTCACTACACATGCCTTTGAAGAACGGAGGCACAATCCTTAAGCATTACAACTATATGACTGAGTACATGCCCGGATCAACCTCGGGTAACGGCGAGGTAACCGCAGAGGTTGTATATGCAGGATATGGAATAACAGCCCCGGAGCTGAATTATGACGACTACAGGGGAATAGATGTGAAGGGCAAGATAATACTTATCGAACGCGAAGCACCTGTCAGTCCGGCGGCAGGAGCGGAGAAGTTCAATCCATGGTATGAACATTCATTTCATCAGTCCAAGCTGGCAAACGCCGTAAAGCACGGTGCGGCAGGCATGATCTATAACTACGGACCGATAGCCAATCCAAACAATGACTATTACAAGGATTTCATATATGTTCATATCGGAGACTCGGTTGTAAGTGACATCTTCGAAGGGACAGGATTGATCCACAGCGATGTTGTCAGTAGCATCGATTCGACACTCAAACCTCAGTCATTCAATACTAAAAAAGTAGTCACTGTCAGAATGAGCACACAGCACTTTCCTGACGGGAAGGGGAGTAACGTTATCGGGCTCATCAGGGGATCAGATCCGGAACTTAGTGATGAGACCATTATCATCGGGGCTCACCTTGACCATCTGGGCAGGTGCTATGAGATTATCCCCGGTGCAAATGATAATGCTTCTGCGGTGGCAGTGATGATGGGTGTGGCTAAGGCTCTCACTGATAATAAGATACCTCTCAGGCGGTCGGTTATGTTCCTTGCCTTTGGCTCGGAGGAGCAGGCAATTGTTGGGGCAAAAGCCTATCTAAATCGACCGGTGATGCCTCTTGACAAGAGCATCCTGCTTAATATGGACGGTGTCGGGATAGGTCATTCGATAAGAGCCCTTGCCGGGACTAATTACCCGGTACTATGGTCTTATGTTGAAGATGCCAACAACAGGTATGTACACAGGCCGTTATCAAACAACTATTTCTCGAATCTCGGCAGGCCGAGGCTTGATGCAGCGCCTTTTCTCAGCGCCGGCGTCCCGTCACTCAGCTTCTCTACATACGGTTCGGCAAACTACTATCATGTCCCGCTTGACAATCTTGACATCATAAAGCCGGAGATCATGGAAGACCTGTGCCAGCTTCTGTTTGTCTCGGTCGTAAGGATGGCTAATAGTCCTGAGTCGTTGAGGTAGCGGGAAAGACGGAAGACGGAAGACGGAAGAATTAAAAGTTACGCAAATCCGCACTGCTCCCTGACAAGCACAAAGAGAGCTCACAATGGCATGTGAACTCTCTTAACCTAACCCTAAACTAACCTAACCTGCAGGAATTGAATATCCCTGATCAAATCACAACAAATTTACCTGCCCTCAATATCCGTGTCAATAGATGATTTTGATGACTTATCAACATTTAAGGACAATTTATACCTGAAAACTCAGTGCCACTCAGTTGCACATCCCTCTATACGTCTCACATCTCACATCTCACATCTCTCCGCCTGATACAAAGAGAGCTCACAGTGGCCCGTGAACTCTCTTAACCTAACCCAAAACTAACCTAACCCCGGGGATTCAAACCCCCATCTTCTAACCTAAATAAAGATACAACTTTCAAAAGCCGTTGTCAATAGTTATCATTAAGTATTATTTGATAATCTCAACCTTTTTTATAGTTGAGGCAAATGAAGTCTTTACGCTTCGCTGTTCAGATTATGATATTCTTAATATGGCGACTTCCGTCTTCCGTCTTCTGTCTTCCTTCATCTATTTCTTCGGAAACCAGGGAAAAAAGGAATTTGTCTTACGGACGTATTCTTCGTATTGAGGCTTTGAGTTCTTCAGGGTTTTCTCAAGCAAGGCAACACCCGATACCCTGATAATGAGCAGAGTCATAACGACAGAACCGACTATCTGCCAGTAGCTTCCGGCTGCAATGCTAAAAAGTGCATAGGCCCACCACACAGCCGAATCGCCAAAGTAATTCGGATGACGTGTATATCTCCAGAAACCTTTGTCCAATACTTTTCCCTTGTTACCGGCATCCCGTTTGAAACGTGAAAGCTGAAAATCTCCTCCTGCCTCAAAGGCAAAACCCACCAGCCAGAGTATAATTCCGACATAATCGGGAAGATTAAGATTTCCCGGATGGTCACTTATGCTTACTCCTAACAGTGGCAACGAAACAATCATCATTAACAGGCCCTGCAACAGGAATGTCTGAAAATAACTGACCCACCAGTAACGCTCCGCTCCGTAGTTGCGTCTGAATTCCTGGTACCTGAAATCCTCTCCTTTGCCAATATTCCTGGCGGCAAGATAAATTGAAAGCCTCAAACCCCAGATGGTAACCAATACAAGGATAAGGATCTTCCTGGTGGTTAATTCACCCGACGTAAAGACATAAAATGCATTAACAACTACAAATCCAAACCCCCAGAAAAGGTCAACGATACTTACATTCTTAATAATTATGCTCCATATCCATAAGAGGGTTACCAGAGCCCAGATGATCAGCGAAGCCTGAAGAAATAAGGTCATTATTGAAGCACTAACTGTTAAACATCAGAGAGACGGCAATGGCTCCGTTACCGGCATGCATTCCAATCACAGGAGAAATATCGACGACCGCAACCGGTTTCAGTCCGGTCATTTCAGCTATCTTATCCTCAGCCTTTTGAGCGCCTTCGGGGTTATGTGCATGAAGTATGATATAGTTCCACACACTCTTTCCAACGCTTATCTTCTTAATGTGGTTATAAATTTTGTTCAGGCTCGCCGCCTGGCTGAAGGTTTTGCCAAAGAGGAGAGACTTTCCGTTTTTGTCCATCGAGATAACAGGGTTTAAACCCAGTGCCTTTGCTATGAAACCTTTCGGCTTTGAGACACGACCGCCCCTGATCATTGATTTCAGGTCCCTGACGCTGACAAATATCTTAGTCTGAATGATATCCCTCTCAAGAGATTCAACAATTGATTCCAAAGCCATGCCGGCTTCAATATTCCGGGCAGCTTTCAGTACCAGCAATCCCAGTGCTCCTGACAGGTTCTTAGAGTCGATTACGTGCACGGGCTTGTTAAACTCTTTTGAGATCCGTCGGCCTGCCTTCAGGCTGTTACTGAACGTGCCACTGAACTGACCGGTGAGATGCACTGCAATAATAGCATCGTAATGCGACGCCAGGTGTGAATACAAATTGGTGAATGCCGATTCATTTATCTGAGATGTCTTGGGAAACTCAGCCCGTGATTCAAGCAAATCGTAAAACTGCCCGGGTTGGATAGTTACTTTATCCAGATAATGATTGTCGCCGAAATTCAGGTTGATCGGAACGACATGAATCTGGTAATAGTCGAGTAATTCCCGGGGCAGATCACAGGTAGAGTCGGTGACAAGGGCAATATTCCATTTCCGTTTGGTAACAACCTCCTGCTGGCGCACCATATCATCAACCTTCTGAAAAGTGATGGTTCCCATATCCTTGAGCTGATGAAAAAGTTCTGACGGATGGTTGGTGTGCACATGAATACGACAAATGTTTTCCGACCCGGCAACAACAACCGAATCGCCATTGTTGCTTAACAGGTCCTGAAGCTCTGTTTTTCCTGTTTTAATATTCCTGATGATTGCTTCCGTGCAAAAACGATGGGTAATCTCTTCTGAGGTGATTTCTTCCGTATGAATAAGCGAAATGCTTTCATTGGAGGCAACTGCCAGGTTACGGATATTCCTGTTTACTATGAAATCAATGATGCCTTTAATGAATAAAACAAATCCTTTTGCCCCGGCATCAACAAAGCCTGTTTTGTTGAGTGCCTTCAGTTTTAGGGTTGTCTCTGCCAGCGATTTTTCAAGTACTGCAATAGAGTCAATGATTACATTTTTAAAATCGTGAACGGCTTCCTTCTTAGAATTGAGAAAGTCAGACCATTCCTTAATGACCGTCAGCATCGTACCTTCAACAGGATTAGCGACGGCATCGTACATGTAAGGGATTGATTTATCCACGCTTTCCGCAAACTCGGGTAGTGTAATGTTGGGCTTGTTCAACGTCTCCCTGCTCAGACCATGCAGGAACTGGGCGAAAATTACACCCGAATTACCCCTGGCGCCTATCAGTGCAGCGTCTGCAATGTTACTTACCGTGGTCTTATATGATTTATCAGGTTTGATATTGTCTATTACGGCACGAACTGTTGATGCAAGGTTGGTGCCTGTGTCTTTATCACTAACCGGGAAGACATTGATCCTGTTTATTTCTACCTGGTTTTGAAGGATCTGGTTCCCTCCGGCTAAAAAGGCATAATAAAGAAACTTTCCGTTGATATGAGGTGCTTCTGTTTTATACATTTCTCTCTTCTTAAGATACACTCTTCCCCTTTCACATTATATAGGTAGGTAAGGAGGCTGTTTGTATATATTTGATATTTAACAAAGTTAAGCAAAATATGTTCGGTATCGGTTGTCGGTTATCAGTTATCAGTTATCGGTTAAGGGTGGCAGACTGCCTAAATACCTTATTACTTTGTAAAGCTAAACTGCTGTAAGCAATTTTTTATATATTGGCGATCAATGATAAAAACTGTCGGATACACCCTTTTTGTTCTGAGCTGCCTCGCATGGCTCATCATACTGATAATTCCCTTCCTGGGTTTTTCCAGGGGCCAGACAGCCGGGGTAATCACAGTCCTGATTATTATCGGGGAGGTGACTTTTTATCTCAGCATACTATTGCTGGGAAAAACCTTTTACAATAAGATCAGGGAAAA
>JALOMO010000019.1 GCA_025455395.1 Bacteroidales bacterium | reverse complement strand
GCAAAAATACAACATATTTTTATTTTGAGCAATATGTTGTACTTTTAATTTCTTATTGACAGTATGTTCGGCAGAACTGTTCACCAGACGATACATTTTACGGGCCTCATTTTGGCCGCGTTTTTTATGCCCCTCTCGGTCTGGCTTCTCTCTGCAGTGACAATAACCCTGGCAATTAACTGGATTGCCGGTGGCGAATTCCGCGCTAAATTAAGGATTCTTTCGGGCAGGACAGCTGTATTGATGCTTCTCAGCCTGTTTGCAATGTATCTCTTATGGCTCATAAATACTAAGCACCTTGCTGGCGGTATGGATGAGCTAAGGCTTAAGTTACCCCTTCTTGCATTCCCGGTAATTATTGGTACCACTACCGGGTACACTATGACCCAGGTGCGGACGCTCCTGCTTTCATTTATCACAGGATGTATCATCTCCGCCGGTATCGGCTTCCTTGCGCTGGGAGGCCTGTTGCCTGTTGAGCTGAATGACTCCCGTGACCTTGCTGTCACGATCCCTTCCATCAGGTTATCATTGCTGCTGTCGTTCGCGATCTTTACTGCCGCATGGCTTAGTTTAGACAGCAATACCGGTGGTATTATATTGAGGGTAGCTCTGGCCGCCGCCGCCACGGCAATGGCCTTCTTCCTCTTCAGGCTGCTCTCTGTGACAGGCATCATCATATTCACAGTATTGCTTGGGGGTACAGGCCTGTATCTCTTACTGGCAAGACGAATGCACATCGCGGGGTTAATCTTTGCCGCGGTGGCGGCGGCCATAATCTTTGCCACATTCATGCTGATGTCGGATACCTGGCGGTCACTGCACCAGCCCGACAACCCTGACATTAACAGGCCGCTTGAAAAAACACTCTCCGGAAACAGTTATGTCCACTATCATGAGGAGTCTCTCCTGGAAAACGGTTACCTGGTCTGGGTGAATGTGTGTGAGGAGGAACTGGAGGAGGAGTGGTCCAGACGCAGTAAACTGTCATACGAAGGTACTGACATGGAGGGCAATGAATTACGAACGACGATCATAAGATATATCTCCTTTCTGGGCATGACCAAAGACTCTGTTGCCGTCGCTGCACTCACTTCTGATGACATCAGGAATATTGAGAGAGGTTTTGCCAATCCGTTATATGCCCGGACTGGCAGTCCGCGTGCAAAGGCTTACGAGATTGCATGGCAGATAGACAGGGCGATGAAGGGTGCCAATCCTTCCGGTCACTCTGTTACACAGCGCCCTGAGTTCTACCGTGCCTCACTGGGCCTGATCCGAAGGAATCCGTGGTTCGGAACGGGTACAGGTGATGTAATAACCGACCTTAAGGAAGAATACCGGATCATCAACACCAGGCTGACAGAGAACTATCGAAAACTGCCACATAACCAATACCTTGGCTTTGCAATAGTCTTTGGTATACCTGGCATGGTGATCGCCCTGGCTCTGATGCTAATACCCTGGATAAGAAGCCCGAACAGCTCATTTTACCCGTTTGTGGTCTTTATATCGATAATATTTATGTCAATGTTCAACGATGATACCTTTCATTCATCTATCGGAACGGCATTCTTTTCTTATTTTTACACGCTGTTACTTGTTTTTAAGAAAGAGGATGGTAGTGAACAGTAGGGAGAGGGCTTTTCTAATGCAGGCAATTGAGATCGCATCCGTGAACATTACAGACGGAGGTGGTCCTTTTGGTGCTATTGTAGTCAAAGGCGGAAGGGTCATCTCACGTTCTGGCAACAGGGTAGTATGCGAGCATGATCCGACGGCTCATGCAGAAGTTCTGGCTATCAGGATTGCCGCAGCGGCACTGGGCACCCATGACCTGAGCGACTGTGTGATTTACTCATCATGCGAACCTTGTCCTATGTGCCTGGGTGCAATTTACTGGTCAGGAATCAGACGAGTGGTGTATGCATCAGACCGCTACAGGGCTGCCGCCGCCGGGTTTAACGACGAGATGATCTACTCTGAGCTGGCTCTCAGCAAAGAAAAGAGGAGCATAAGCATGGATCAGGCACTGACAGATGAAGGCGACAGGGTTTTTAATCAATGGGATCATTATCCCGGGAAAATTGAATACTGATTATTATCAGATATGCCAGGATTAAGCAGAGATTTTTTTCTAGCCGATGCGGTGACTGTCGCAAAGCTGTTGCCGGGCATGGATCTCGTTATTGCTGAAGGCAGAAGCATTAGGCGTTATATGATAAGGGAGACAGAAGCATATCTTGGCAGCGACGACAGGGCTTGTCATGCCAGCAAGGGCAGAACCCGTCGCACGGAGGTGATGTACAGGCAGGGTGGTCATCTTTACCTTTATTTTATCTACGGGATGCACTGGATGATGAATGTGGTGACAGGCCCGGCCGAATATCCACAGGCTGTGCTCATAAGAGGAGCCGGACAGTTTACCGGCCCAGGCCGGGTGACGAAAGGAATCGGCATTGACGGATCTTTCAACGAAGAAGATATTACCTCATCTGACAAGATATGGATAGAGGACCGCGGACTACAACCGTCAGTTACAGCAGGACCGCGGGTGGGAATAAACTATGCCGGTGAACCATGGGTAAGCAAACCATGGCGTTTTATGATAACTGAACAAACAAAAATGATATGATAAAAGGATTCCGCATCTGGAACAACATTGCAGGATGGTCCGTTTTCGCCATCTCACTGCTGCTTTACCTTCTGACTATTGAACCCACCGCCAGCTTCTGGGACTGCGGTGAGTTTATCCTCTGCGCCTTCCGGCTCGAGGTGGGCCATCCTCCCGGGGCACCTTTTTTCATGCTGCTCGGCCGTTTTTTCTCACTCTTCGCCGGTGCAGATACCTCAAAGGTTGCGATGATGATTAATATACTATCAGCCTTTGCCAGCGCCTTTACAATACTATTTCTCTTCTGGACCATCACAAGACTTGTACGCCTTGCATCAGGTGATGATGTTATAATTACCGGGGGAAAAGCAATTGCTGTTATTGCCTCTGGCGCCATAGGTGCACTGGCGTATGCTTTTTCTGACACCTTCTGGTTCTCAGCCGTTGAGGGAGAGGTATATGCCACAAGCTCACTTTTTACAGCTGCCGTCTTCTGGGCTATGCTGAGATGGTATGATGAAGCTGACGATCCTCATGCAAACAGATGGATTATCCTTATCGCTTACCTGATGGGCTTGTCTATTGGTGTTCACCTTCTGAACCTTCTTGCACTGCCGGTTCTCGTACTGCTGTACTACTTCAGGAAATATAAGGTCACACGCCAGGGTATAGTATACGCGGTGATTGCATCATTTGCCCTTCTCGGCACGCTTAACTTCATCTTTATTCCGGGAGTGGCAAAGGCAGCGGGATGGTTTGAGTTATTGCTTGTAAATACATTGGGGCTGCCTTATAACAGCGGACTTTATTTATACCTGGTGCTCTTTGTCGGGCTGCTGGTATTTGGCATATGGTATTCTCTGAGGAACAGTAAGATAATTCTTAATTATGTGCTTACCGTTGTTGCTGTCCTTATGCTGGGCTACTCCTCCTTTGCAGTGATAATAATCAGGGCTAATGCTCATCCCCCGATGAACCAGAATGACCCGTCGGATGTCTTTTCCTTCCTCTATTACCTTAATCGTACTCAGTACGGCCGTACTCCGCTTATTTACGGGCATTACTATTCAGCTCCTGTGGTGGATGTAAAGGATGAGGTGGCAGGTTACAATAAGAAGAATGGTAAATATGAACCCTACTATTATCCGGAGTATGTTTATGACAAGCGGTTTAATACTCTCTTTCCGAGGATGTACAGCTCTGACCCTGACCATATTAAACAGTATGAACACTGGGGCCGTATTACCGGTAGTAAGGTAACATTAAGGCGGGGCGGAGAGAATCAGCAGGTCACCCTCCCGAGCTTCGGCGAGAACCTTCGCTTCTTCTTCACCTACCAGGTGGGTTTCATGTATACAAGGTATTTCATGTGGAACTTTGCCGGACGTCAGAATGATGTGCAGGGTAACGGCAATGTGATTGACGGTAACTGGATATCAGGAATCCCTCTTATCGACAAAGCAAGACTGGGAGACCAGGCCCTGCTGCCTGCAGATAACCTACATAATCCTGCCCGTAACAGATATTTCCTTCTTCCACTGCTGGCTGGAGTGGCAGGCCTTCTCTGGCAATACAGTCGCGACAGGAAAGGAGTACTGCTTGTCGGGCTCCTCTTCCTGATGACCGGGCTTGCAATAGTTGTCTACCTGAACCAGTATCCGAGTCAGCCAAGGGAGCGTGACTATGCCTATGCAGGCTCATTCTATGCTTTTGCGGTTTGGATAGGCATGGGAGTGATGCTGGTTTATGACCTTCTGAAGAAGTTCACAGGAGAACACATTGCTGCTGCAGTTCCTGCATTACTTCTGGCATTTGCAGTGCCCGGCCTGATGCTTGTGCAGAATTATGATGACCATAACCGTTCCGACAGGTATACAGCGAGAGATATTGCCTCCAACTACCTGAGCTCGTGTGACGAGAACGCCATACTTCTTACGTACGGTGATAATGATTCCTTCCCTTTGTGGTATATTCAGGATGTAGAAGGCTTCCGCACTGATGTCAGGGTGGCAAACCTGAGCTACCTGCAGAGCGGGTTTTATATCGAATCAATGAGCCGTAAAGCTTTCGAATCTGATCCTTTGCCCTTTACCCTTCATTATGAGAAGTATCTAGAGGGTGAACGTGTTCAGTTACCTGTGGAGGCGCTGGTGAAAGAGCCCTATAATATTAAGAAGGTGATGGAGTTCGCAGGGTCTGATGACCCCAAGGCCAAAGTTGACCTGTCGGGCAGAGGCGATTTCTACAATTTTATTCCTGTAAAGGAATTCATTATTGATGTTGACTCAGCACATGTCATCAATACCGGTGCCGTCAGACCATATCATGCTGACAGGATGATCTCACCTCTGATATGGACATTCAGGGGTACTATGGCCTCAAAGAATGACCTTGCTGTCATGGACATCGTTGCAGGAAATAACTGGGAGCGTCCGTTATACTATGCTGCAACCGTCCCGGGTTCAACATACATAGGACTTGAAAATTTCTTTGTTCTTGAGGGGATGGCTTACAGGGTAAGTCCAATACGAATTGACCGTCAGGCTGCCGGAGAGACTGGCATGGTTGATACAGAAGAGATGTACGAGAATATGATGAACAGGTTCAGGTGGGGAAATGCTGAGAAGGAAGGAGTATATCTTGATGAAAACAACAGGAGGCTCTTCGATATTTTCAGGCGCCAGTTCGGACGGCTGTCAAAGGCACTTGTTGCTGAGGGAGACACTGTCAGGGCTATTGCTGCTGCTGAAAAGGGGATGAGCATTGTCCCTGCAGAAAAGATGCCATATGATTATTACAGCATTGACCTTATTGAGGCGCTCGCACTGGCAGGCAACAAAGAGAAGGCTGAAGAGATTTTTTCAACCATCGTTGATAACTCAGTGGTCTCACTCAACTTCATCACAGGGCTTGCAGAAAGAAAACAGTATGGTCTTGATATGCACACCGGTCTGGCGCTGCAATCAATTTATGAGGTATATAATGTTGCTGCTTCAATGGGTATGACTGAGCTGGCGGGCAGGGCAGCCGTGGAGCTTAACAGGTTTTACGGTGAGGTGCCGGAAAGGTAATGAAACAGTTCGGAAAGCCATTCCCTGCCAGGTTTATCTTTCCTGACGCCCTCTTCAGGATGGCTGTTTCGGAGAAGAGGCTCTTCCTCACATTCGATGACGGCCCTGATCCTGAATCTACTCCTGTTATTCTTGACATACTAAAAGCCAGAAATGTTAAGGCAACTTTTTTCTGCACCGGGCATAAGGTGTTGAAACATCCAGGTATATTCGCTCGCATTGCTGCTGAGGGGCACTCCATTGGTAATCATGGGTACAGCCATCTTAATGGTCTCACAACAAGTGTCAGGACATATTGCTCAGACATCATGAAGGGACGAGAAATTACCTGCAGTACTATGTTCAGGCCACCCTATGGAAGGATAAGGCGCAGGCAATATAAGATCCTTGAAAGAACAATGAGGATAGTTTTCTGGGATGTCATGCCATATGATTTTGACAAGAAGCTTGATCCGGAGACCTCCCTCTCCATTCTAAGAAGACGGCTGCACCCGGGGTCGATTATTGTTTTGCATGATTCCGCAGGTAGCCATGCAACACTCTTTCTCGACAGGTTCCTCTCGATATCCATTGCAGAAGGATACCACTTCGGGTCACTTAACGATAATTCGCTGCGCGGATGAGTTATTTCATCTTAAATACTATTTTTGGGTTGGGAACGAAAATCAGGAAATGAATATTCTTATTCTCGGATCAGGAGGGCGTGAACACGCTGTCACGCAGAAGCTGTCACAGAGTGCAAAGCCGCTAAAGTTATTTGTGGCTCCGGGAAATCCGGGAACGGCGGCCATAGCCGTCAACCTGCCTGTTGATCCGCTTGATTTCGATGCGGTAAAAGCAGCCGTGATCAATAACAATATCAGGATGGTTGTTGTCGGGCCAGAAGCTCCCCTGGTTGAGGGTATACGCGATTTTTTCGAGTCTGATGCAGAGCTCGCTTCAGTACCGGTGATAGGCCCTTGCCGTAAAGGGGCCCTGCTTGAGGGCAGCAAGGATTTTGCCAAGGCGTTTATGTATCGACATAACATACCTACAGCAGCATACCGGACATTTTCAGCAGAGAACATGGATGAGGCACCTCTTTTCCTTAAAACCCTCAGGCCACCTTATGTCCTGAAGGCAGACGGACTAGCCGCTGGGAAGGGAGTACTCATACTCGATGATTACAATGAGGCTGTCATTGAGCTGGATGCAATGATTGCCGGACGGTTCGGAAAGGCAAGCAACCGGGTTGTCATCGAAGAGTATCTTACGGGGATAGAATTATCAGCATTTGTCATAACAGACGGAGTATCGTATAAAATCCTTCCTGAAGCCAAAGATTATAAGCGTGTTGGCGAGGGTGACACCGGAAAGAACACCGGTGGCATGGGAGCCGTATCACCTGTCTCTTTTGCCACGCCGGAATTCATGAAAAGAGTGGAGCAGAGAATAATTATACCCACCATCGACGGACTGAGACAGGAGGGGATAGACTACAAAGGTTTTATCTTCTTCGGGCTGATGAATGTTAAGGGAGAGCCTTATGTGATTGAGTACAACGCTCGTCTTGGTGACCCCGAGACTGAGGTTATATTACCGCGCATAGAGAGCGACCTGTTCGACCTGCTCGAAGGGGTAGCCGAAGGGAATCTTGGTGACCGACACATCAAGTGCTGCGGCGACACGGCAGTGACGGTGATGATGGTCTCCGGAGGGTATCCCGATGAATTCGGCAAAGGATTCCTTATTTCCGGCACAGAAGAGGTGACAGAGAGCATTGTATATCATGCAGGGACCAGAAACAACCAGGGGAGCCTTGTGACTTCAGGAGGACGGGTACTTGCCGTCACCTCCCTCGGAAGGACAATGGAAGAGGCTCTCGAAAAGAGCTACAGGAGCATCTTAAAAATCCGCTTTGATGGCGCCTATTGCAGAAAGGATATAGGATTCGATCTCCAAACCACTGCCAGATGATAAAACTCTTCAGGGGAACAGGCATCGGTCCGTGGTTGATGATGACGATTATAGCCGGGGCACTCTGGGCAGAGCATTTTATTGATCCGCCAGAGAACCTGGACCCTGCCGCAGGCACATTCATGCCATTGTGGAGAATTATCCACGCTTTCCTGGCACAGTCTCCTTTTATGGCTGTAGTGGCTTCATTTGCCATTCTACTTTTACTTGTAATAATCTTAGTCCGGTTTAATACCACACTGTTCTTTATACCTCGACGTACCTACCTGCCTGCATTGTTCTTTATTATCTTTTATTCGGTCTTTCCGGGAGATATGGTGCTTAATCCGTGTCTCCCGGCAGCCCTGTTCGTCACAATCGGACTATGGAGAATGATGGCAGCCTACAGGATGAATGGTATTGCATACAATCTGTTCGATGCTGCCCTGATCGTCTCATTTGCAGGAATGTTCTATGCCGGGGCACTGTGGTTTGTGCTGCTGGTGATAATAGGTTTACTGATACTCAGGTCACCTGACCTGCGGGAGATTGCCATTACACTGTTCGGAGCCCTGTTGCCATGGGTAGTGCTCTATGCAGTATGGTACCTTACCGGGAGAGAGCTTTCCGACCTTACAGAAATAATAGGCAATAACCTCTTCGAAGATTCTCCATCAGTATTCTATAGCCGTACTCTGATTATCCTCCTCATATTGATGGCGCTCTGGATCCTTCAGGCCCTTGTCACTCTTCTGTCAGAGTTGCCGTCAAAGAAGATCAGGTCAAGAAAGATATTTACTCTTTTGCTCTGGATGCTGACGCTATGTGCGATAGCATTTGTCTTTGTACCCGCAATCTCAGTTGAACTTATGGCTCTTGCAGCCATCCCCCTGGCGTACATAATGACGAATTACTGCGCGTTCACACGGCGCATAGTAACTGCAGAGATATTTTTCTGGTTGATTGCGGTGATGATTCTTATTTCGAGGCTCTGGCCCTACTGATCATTTAATAATAGACACCACCCCTACTCCTGCACCCTGCTCTCCGCCTACAAATCCATACCAGAGGCTATAGAGTCCTGTCTTGTTACAAACAAAGTCAACTGAAGTGTAATTCTTCCCGGTGCTCTTATTGAATGATGATACAAGCTCTTTTCCCTGATCATATATTGTAATACAGAGATCTCCGTTTGAACCTGGCGCATCACAGAGAGAAAACCTGTATTTCATGTTCTTCATCAGGTACATATTTGCTTTATGAACAGGGGCAGCACTACCGGTGGTTGCTTTCGGAAGCTGAATCCTGTAGTCTTTCAGATAGGTTGCGTTGGCGCCGGCAGACATAACACAGCCGCTCACGTTATCATCTGCGGTAGGCTGACTTTTAAGAATAGCCGGCAGAAGCACAAGTGACAGTGAAAGGATTATAATTCTGGACTTCATCTTATATGCCTGATATTATTTTGTTCCTGATATCCTTCGAAAGTGTGGTAATCTTAGCCAACTGTTCATCTGTCATCTCAACATTGCTCTCCTCATGTTGAATCATCACCAACCGCCCGTCCTGCTCAACGGTTTCCGGTTCGCCAAGTTTATAGGTTATTGTCACATCGTGGTATGCAGAACTGATTCCTTCCATCATCTCAAACAGACCTGAATACTCTGTGCTGCTGTTTTTGTAAGGTCGAAGCAGCATAAGCAGATCGTTAAGAATTATCTTCTGTTCGCCAATACGGTCTCTGAGTATTCTGTCATGATACTCACTTGCCACCTGTGTAGCCAGGTACTGACCCTCAATCCATACTCCTGCTATCATCAGGGCTGATATCGAACCGCGACCGTTATCTCTCAGATATTCATCAATTTTGTTAAATGAGCTTACTGAAAGAAAAAGGAGTGAATCAAGGTTGCTGTTATTTATTGAAAGGCGCTTAAGCGTCTCGAAATCAAAATATTGCCCAACACGAAGTCCGTCTGCAAGGGTTTTAATGGTTGACAAGACATCAATCGAATTGCCTGTCTTCTCATACATGTTGAGATAGCCCAGGTCAGCACCGTAGATGCCAAGCATTACGGCTTTGCCGAAGTTGGTTGAGAGCTTGTCAGATTCATCTGTAGGAGCAAGATAGGCAGCCGAGAACGGAACCTCCATTGCCTGCAGGATTGACGATATCTCAACCGGTGAGGCCATATTCTGAACTATATCGTCGAGAGCTTCGTCACTCAGACTTTCAGCTTCTCCCGCTGGTACTGAATCAGCAACAGGAAAATGAAGGTTGCCCTGCCTCCTTACACTGTTCCTGCATGAGCAGACAGAGACAAGTAGGAGAATGGCAATCAGCTTAATTATGAGTCCTTTCATCAAAAAAGCAGTGTTAGTATACAAATGTAAGAAAATTGGTCATTCAAAGCGTCTGTTTTACTTTTTTTGAATTCCGGGGGTTCCGAAGAAAAAAACCATCCGCTTCAGTACCTCGAAATAAAGAAGGATATAAAGGATAAGCGTTGAAAAGAGCACCAGAAGAACATTGAAGGTGAAGGTGTCTGGCCTGTACCCGAAAAAACTTTTAACAGGTGCCATGAAGTGAGTACGGAAGCTTAACTTGTCTGAATTCTGCGGTTCAAGATAGATCAGATCAACATTTTGAATAAGTCTTTCTTTATACTCCAGTATCTTGTTCTTCTCATATACCTTCCTTACTATTTCCTCAAGCTTGTCGTTATGGTAGTCATCATAAAGGCTGTTCAGCACCTGCCTGTTATCCCTCACATAGGCATCAAGCCTGAGGTCAGCGTTATTGCTGATCCTCCTGAATTCCTTCTCTGCATCTGACAACCAGCCGGCAGTCCGAATCCCAAGTTCTTTTGTGAATAGTGCAGAAGTGACCGAATCCTGGCCGTAGAATGGTTCAAGGCCACCGGCAGAAGCGATTGTCCGGAGTTCATTCCTGATAAGGTTCAGGCTGTTATCTTCACCTGATATCCTTCCTTCCCTTTCAAGGGTGATCATCGCTTTTTCAAGTGCTTCCTGTATCCGGGGGAGGCGATAAATGGTGTTAAAGTCTGAAATGCTCATCTGCTTCCTGAGAGGATAGACCCTCCGTCCATATTCATTACCTGTGAACTGCCTGACCATCAGTGCCTCATAGGTCCAGCGTGGGGGCATTACCTCTGCTATCAGCGGAACCTTGTCAACACTGCCGATCTTCCTGTTCAGTTTGTCAAAAGGAAACATTGCACCGCTCAATACCATCATCGGGATCATCAGAAGAGGTATGACAATATATATCGTAATGGCCGAGTTGAATGCAGATGAAATATTCAACCCGATCATGTTTGCACAGAAAGCGGTTGTGAACAGTGCAGCCCAGTACGTGAAAAACAACCCCTTTATTCCCAGTACAGGGTTGGCAACGATCAGGAAAAGAAAGGTCTGAAGAGATGAGATAAGTATCAGCACTGAAACCTTGGAAAGGAGGTAGCTTCCCCGGCTGAGATTGAGAAAGTGTTCCCTGGTGAGTATCTTCCTGTCCCTGAATATCTCCTCGGCGCTTATAGTCAGACCAAGGAAGAGCGCCACAATAACGCTCATAAAGATGTATATCGGAATGTTTTCATTCTCCCTGAAAACATACACATTTGATGACGGATCTGCAATGTATCTTATTATGAAGGAAAGAATCAGGCCGAGGACAGGTCCCTCAAGGAGCATCAGCATAAGATACTGTCTGTTAGCTACCTTACTCCTTACATCGCGTGAAAGGTATATCAAAACCTGCTTCCACCAGGAGGGTCTCTGGAGGGTTGAAAAGGCAGGTGTCGTAACTTCACTTACCGGAATAACAGGATGCCCCTTTCTATAGGCTTCGGCCCACTCGGCAGGTGATATTTTCCGCTTGTCAGTATCACGGCCGAACTCATCAAGAATTCTGCTCTCAAGGATATTGAAAAGTGTTTCGGAGTTCACATTTCCGCAAGAGTAGCATTCACCTATCTCATTGTTTATCTGTGCATCGAGTGTCTTAAAGTGTACAATGGCCTCAATAGGGTTGCCGTAAAATACCATATGCCCTGATTGATCGAGCACAAGAATATTATCAAAACCCTTAAAGATATCGGATGAGGGCTGATGTACCACTGTTATTACCAGTTTCCCCTTGAATGTAAGGTCATGCAGAAGGTCAATCACGTTCTCGGAGTCACGCGATGCCAATCCTGATGTCGGTTCATCAAGGAAGAGCACAGAGGGCTCCCTGACAAGTTCCAGAGCTATATTCAGTCTCTTTCTCTGTCCTCCGCTTATCACCTTGTTCAGGGGAGAGCCAACCCTGTAGTTTCTTTTTTCGTACAGGCCGAGAGTATTCAGTGTCTGGTTAACAATATCTGTAAGCTCATTTCTGCTCCTTCCTGCGAGGCAAAGAGAGGCTGCATAAAAAAGGTTCTCAAACACAGTTAGCTCTTCAACAAGTAGGTCATCCTGAGGGACAAAGCCGATTACACCGTCAAGCCCGTTACCCTGGGAGAAAATCGATTTTCCATTTATCCTGACGTCACCGGATGCAGGTTTAGTAAGTCCGCTCAGCAGATTCAGGAGAGTGGTCTTACCGGTTCCGCTTGCTCCCATTATACCAATCAGTTTTCCCTCGCTGGTTGAAAAGCTCAGGTCACTAATGGCCGGTGAGCCGTCTGGGAAGCTGTATGTAAGGCGGTCAGCAACAAAGGAAAGCCGATGTAAATCAGCATATGATACATATCTGGCAGTTACGTCGCCATAGTAAACTGTAAACGAAGGAATGGCCTGCACTGAGCTGCCCTGGGCGAAGGTATAAACTTTGCGGGCTGTCATCGGAAGCCCGTTCAACAGGGTAGTACCTGAAAAGAAAGAACGAACGAAATAGAGATTTACGCTGGCAACCCTCAGGAACACAAAAAACGAATTACCGGTACTATTACTGCCATCACTTATCAATTTGACTGCAGGGTCACCGAATTTATCCTTTTCCTCTTCCCTTACAAAGAGCCAGATGCTGTTAAACTCCTCCTGTGACACCCTGAACACCTCAGCAATAGTATTGATGATGTTCATTCTCTGCGGAGTATACTGCTTGTCATAATCAATGAGCTCAAAGCATCTCAGGAGAGCAATAACTCTCTGTTCCTGTGACAAGGTCTTGTTAATCTGGGTACAAAGGTTGAATATCCTTACAGAGTCTCTTACAGAGGCTGTTTCCTTGTCAGGCTTAACCTTATTAACCTGAAGCGGTCCTGAGTTTTCAAGGAAGAGACGCATATACTCAGATGCGCTTTTATGGGGCAATTGCTTATTCAGGAAGTCAGAGACGTAATTCATCTCGCTTTGCAGCATACCACCGTCCTGTTTGACTATCAGGGCGAAAAGCTCCATCATGGCCCGCAGGATCGCTTCACTCATTTATCAGGTATTGTTCAGGGTTAAGGTACTGCCAACAAGATAGAAAAAATATTTAAAAAAAATCACTAACACCAAGAACCGTCAATATCATTGAGGACAAAGTGCATAACAGGAGAATTAGTGCACCTTTTTGCAAAATTACTCCACACATCAGTAACTGCTATATCATAACTTGACCTACTCTAATTATAGCTAAAGATGAAAGAAGCAGACACAAGACTTAAGAGAATTACCTGGTTAATGGGTATTATTTTTCTGAGTCTGTTTATTGCCGTTGTAATACTCGTTTCAATTCTTTTTAAGTGATCTGTATTTTATAAGCCAAGTTAGAGACAAGAAGGATCTTAAAATTATAAACCTAATCAATCAACTATGACAGAACTAACCAATGGAATCAGAGAATCCCTTCATCGCGGCTCACGTGTATTGAGGGCTTTGCTGGTCATTTCCCTGCTGTTGATTTCGTTAACCTCCTTTTCACAGAATATAACTGTAAGAGGGGTTGTAACAGATTCCCAGACAGGGGAGGCAATGATCGGCCTGAATGTTATTATTAAAGGTACATCTCGTGGTGTAGCTACAGATGTTAATGGGAACTATACTATCACCGATTGTCCGCCAGACGCTATTCTGACCTTCAGCTATGTAGGGTATGACCCGGTTGAGGTTCCTGTTAGCGGCAGGAGTGTCCTGAATGTCTCCATTGCACCCTCAAGCAGCATTCTTGAAGAGGTGGTTGTGATAGGCTATGGTACTGCTGCGCGTAAAGACATTACAGGGTCAATCGCTTCCGTGAAGGGGAAGGATCTTATGAAGATACCTGTTACTACTGCTGCTGAAGCTCTTACAGGCAAAATGGCAGGGGTGCAGGTAGTGACTACGGAAGGATCACCTGATGCCGAGATAAACATCCGTGTTCGCGGGGGCGGGTCCATTACACAGGATAACTCACCCCTTTATATTGTTGATGGCTTTCCTGTATCAAACATTGCGGATATACCGACATCGACCATTCAGTCAATTGACGTGCTCAAAGACGCCTCTTCCACTGCAATCTATGGAGCCAGAGGTGCCAACGGTGTTATCATCATCACCACAAAGGGTGGAACGGAAGGAAAGGTAAGAGTTAACTATAACGCCTATTACGGATTTAAAAAAGTTGCTGACCATCTTACCAACCTCAGCGTTGAAGATTATGTCAAGTGGCAGTATGAGTATTCTCTTCTGACAGATAACCTTGATAAGTATGAGAAGTATTTCGGCCTTTATCAGGATATTGATCTTTATGCCGGACAACCGGGTACAAACTGGTATGATCAGGTCTTCGGGCATGTCGGAAAGACTTTCAATCATGACCTTAATATAACCGGAGGGTCAGACAGGTTCAGGTATGCTTTCACATATGCTGGACTGAGGAGTGACGAGATAATGTTAAGCTCTGAGTACTCGCGTGATAACCTTTCACTGAAAATGGATCATGATGCAAGCGACAAGGTTACGCTTTCATTTTCATTGCGTTACTCTGATACAAGGATATATGGTGCTGGTGCAGTTGACCAGAGTGGCGCTACCCCTTCAGACGCCAGGGTGAAGCAAGCCATGCTTTATGTACCTATTCCATTTACCTCAATAGGTGACTGGGACGATACAGAAGTCTCTTCTTCCATGACCAACCCGCTTGACAACGTCAGGGATAACGATCGCCAGCAGTTCAGGAAGAGGTATAACATGATTGGCAGTTTCGCATGGGATATAATTGACGGACTGGAGTTCAGAACGGAAGAGGGGCTTGATTATAATAACAACACGGATGATCGTTTTTACGGTCTTACCACATATTACGTCAAGAATACTCCTTCAGCAACATATCAGAATCTGCCTGCCCTGGAGTCAACAGACAATATAAGCAACAGCCTGAGAAGCACCAACACCCTTAACTATGATTTCAGACAGTTTATAAAGGGCAGCGCCCACTCGGTCAAGCTGCTTGCCGGTCAGGAGGTAATTGTCTCCACCTCGAACACTATGTTCAACCAGGTATGGGGCTTCCCTGATTTCTTTACCTCAGACCAGGCCTACAAGCTTGTCAGCCAGGGGTTCTCAAGCAGGTATACAGACACCTACAATCCAGATAATAAACTACTCTCTTTCTTCGGTCGCGTCATTTACGACTATAAGGGCAAGTACATGCTTACTGCCACATACCGTGCCGATGGCTCAAGTAAATTCTCGCAGGAAAACAGGTGGGGTTACTTCCCGTCTGTTTCAGTCGGATGGCGAATCTCTGACGAAAACTTTATGAAGGGAATCTCAAATACGGTAAATAACCTTAAACTGCGTCTCAGCTATGGTGCTGCGGGAAATAACAACATACCTTCCGGCCAGATAGCACAGACATTCAATTCCGGAAGCACATCCTGGATAAGCGGATTTACAACATTCTGGTCACCGTCAACGGTCATGGCTAATCCTGACCTGAGATGGGAAACCACATATACCCGAAATGCCGGTCTTGATTTCGGTCTTTTTAAAAACAGGCTGAGTGGTACGATCGAGTTTTATTATAATACGACTGAAGACCTGCTCATAAATTTCCCGGTATCAGGAACAGGTTACATCACACAGTACAGGAACATGGGAGAGACAGAGAACCGGGGCTTTGAGGTAGCACTTAATGGTGTCGTTGCTGATAAGAAGAATTTCAGGCTTAACCTGGGGTTCAACATTGGCTTTAACAGGAATGAGATCATTTCGATTGGGATAATGGAAGACTTCGGGCAGGCTTCTGGCTGGTCATCAACAGAGATAGGCAATGACTATTGGTTCGCCGTGGGAGGATCCGTTGGCCAGATGTACGGATATAAAAATGATGGCAGATACGAGGTCTCCGATTTCTATTATGACGCTGTCAGTAACACCTGGACACTTAAAGAAAACATAGCTGATGCAACAGCTATAGTTGGCTCCCTGAGACCAGGCAAGCTCAAGATAAAAGATATATCAGGTGACGGCCTGATAAGCGTGGCCGACTGCTCACCGATAGGCAACGCCAACCCTGTCAACACAGGAGGATTCAATATCGATGCTGCCTTCTACGGCTTTGATCTGTCTGCTGTCTTCAGCTGGAGCTACGGGAATGACATTTACAATGCCAACAAGATTGAATACACCACAGGCAGGTACCAGTTCCGTAACATGATTGACATCATGGCTGATGGCAACAGATGGACCAACATCGATGCTGAAGGCAACCTCGTCAATGACCCGGCAACACTGGAGGCGCTCAATGCAAATACATCAATGTGGTCACCCCAGATGGCAAGACATGTATTCACCGACTGGGCTGTAGAGGACGGCTCATTCATCAGGCTTAACACTCTGTCACTTGGGTATACGCTGCCAGCCGAGATAGTAAGAAAAGTCAAACTTCAGAATCTGAGATTCTATGTATCTGCCTACAATGTGTTTGTACTTACAAACTATTCCGGCTTCGACCCGGAGGTCTCAACAAGGAGAAACACTGTACTTACACCGGGACTTGATTATTCTGCATACCCAAAAAGCAGGCAAATTATCTACGGATTGAACCTCACATTTTAATCTGAAATAAATAAAGAATATGAAGAAGATACTATATATAGGATGTTTAATTCTTGCAGGCATCACACTGTCTTGTGAGGATTTCCTGGAGGCTCCTTCCAAATCGTCATTCGATGAATCGCTTATTTTTTCCGATCCCACACTTGCCGCCTCTGCAATTGACGGCATCAAGGTGCCGTTCGGGGAAACAAACTCTTACAGGGGCAGATTCCTTACTCATTATGGCACCAACACTGATATTGAATGGAACAACAGCTCCTCCACTATCAGTGCAAGGAGTGACCTGGCGAGGTATGTAAACTCCGCTGCAAATACCGATATGAACACCACCAATAATGCCTGGGCTATGATGTATACCGGCATCGAGAGGGCAAACATCTGCATCAGGGGATTGAGGACTTATGGCAACCCGGCACCGGGAAACGAAATGGGTCAGCTACTGGGTGAGGCTCTGACGCTGAGGGCAATTTATTATGCTGACCTTGTCAGGGCATGGGGTGATGTGGTGGCCAGGTTCGAACCTGTTTCATCGGAGACAACCTACCTTCCAAAATCAAGCCGCGATGTTATTTACAAGCAGCTGATAAGCGATCTTGAAGAAGCCGCCACTCTTGTGGCCTGGCCTGCCGAGACAGCTGCGACAGCTAACGTAGAGCAAATAAATAAAGCATTTGTGAAGGCATTGCGTGCCCGGATCTGCCTTGCTGCAGCAGGATATTCACAGTATCCTGACGGTATCCGAAGAAGCAATGACCCGGATCTTACCATTTCCAGGCTTTACCCTCTGGCATTGCAGGATTGCAAGGATGTTATAAACAGTAATAAGGCACGTCTTGAGACAAGCTTCGAGACCCTCTTCCGGAAGAACTGTCAGGATCTGAATGTAGACCCTGATCCTGCGGGAGGCGAGTCACTGTGGGAAATACCTTTTGCCCAGGGTCGTGGGAGACATCTATATACCTATGGTGTGAGACATCTGAGCGTTGATCAGTATACCGGCCAGGCACAGGGTGGTGTCTACGGCCCACTGCCAAATGTATTCTATGACTTCGATGTGAAGGACACCAGGAGAGATGTGACATGCGTACCATACCAGTATGGTACAGCAGTCAGCGGTGTGTCAAAACAGGAATTCAGGGGATTGAACAGCTGGTGCTTCGGCAAATGGCGTTATGAATGGATGAACCGTAAGGTTACATCAACAAATGATGACGGGGTCAATAAGATCTATTTACGCTATGCCGAGGTTCTGCTGATGGCTGCTGAAATTGAGAACGAGCTCACCGGACCCTCTGCTGCCGCTCCTTACCTCAAACAGCTGAGACAGCGGGCATTTGCTCAGTCAGACTGGCCCTCAAAGGTCGATGCTTATGTCAATGCACTTTCAAGCAAAGAACAGATGTTCGATGCCATTGTTGATGAACATGCATTTGAATTCTGCGGAGAAATGGAACGCAAGGCTGCACTCATCCGCTGGAACCTGCTTGCAGTGAAAATTGACGAAGCCAAGGTAAAAATGAATAACCTTCGCAACCAGACAGGCGAATATTCTGATGTGCCATCCAACATATATTATAAATATGTTGCCGATGAAGACGGAAAGATGACAAAGATATCCGCTTACGGCCTGAACAGGGGCGAAACGGCAGATATGTCAGGTTCATATTCAAACTCAATAATCGGGTATGTCGGACCGACAAAGATCGATGATGCCAAGATCAATTCCCTCTATACCAACAACCCGGATCAGAACCAGTTCTGGCCGATATGGCAGGTATTCATTGATGCCAGCAACGGAATGCTTAAGAACGATTATGGCTATTAACAGTGTTAAGTCATTAACTATGAAAAAGATAAATATAATTTCCGGATTGATTCCGGTGTTGTTCTCCCTCCTGCTGATTAATGCCTGCAAGGAGGAGATAGACCCTATTGTCGAGCAACTTGACTTTGACAGGGCATTCACGCCCGTTGGTCTGACGGCTGCTGTTAGCGACGTCACCAAGGTAACGCTCGGCTGGTCATCAGTAAAAAATGCTGACCATTATACCCTTGAGATCTGTGAAGGTACCGACTTCACTCCAGCTTCATTGGTTAAATCGGTTGAAGTACCTGTATCAGATGATGTTGTAGTAGTCTACTCTTATGTCTTGCCGGCTGGTGATACGCAGTTTTCTGCCCGGGTTAAGGCCGTCAGTGCACTGACAGGTGTGGACGAATCAAAATGGACTGTCGTGGAGTTCAGGACTGCCCCTGAGGATCTGTTCACAGGTTACAGAAGCGAGATGACCGGTCTGAATTCATGCATTGTGAGATGGAAACCAGGTGTCGTGGCTACAGACCTCGCCTTTGATAACGGAACCAGTGAGACATTATATCCTATTACTGCAGGAGAGCTTGCTGCTGGTGCAAAGACATTGACAGGCGTGCCCAATGCCAGCTACGAGGTAAAACTGATGAACACCACATTTTCGAGGGGATCAATAAACCTGCTGATAGAGGGAGACATTTTGCTTGCACCTGGAGGTGACCTTAATGCAGCCCTTGACGCAACACCTTCGGGCGGGGTTCTTATACTGACCAATGGAACAAAATATGGCCTCACCGAACCTGATACTGTGACCTCAAGTATCAAGATCAGGGGCCTTTATCCTGATAACCTGCCAACCATTTACCTGATGACGGGTGCGCCGATTGCCTACCATATGTTCGACATAGGAACTGCAATGACAGCATCCGACTCACTTGTTTTCGAAAATGTTGACATAAGCTGCTATTATGACGATGCCGGAGTGACAAAACACAGAGGTGTTATCGACCAGGAAGCCAGCGCCTTTATTATTGGGGCAATTAAATTCAATAACTGCATAATCAGAAACTCAGGCAGAAGTGCCATTCGTCTGAGGGGTAATGCTGCAGGTCAGGTGATAAATAATGTCGAGTTCAACAACTGCATAATGTATGACTTCGCCTTTGACAGTCACTACGGAGTTCTTAACGGTGCTACCACCGGCAACTTCATTAATATCAGGTTCAGAAATTCGACCGTTTATAATATCAGGGGCGGTATAATTAACTATGGGAGCGGGGCAGGCTGTCAGAGCGTGGTTGTTGATAACTGTACGTTCAACGCTGTCACCATGGATGCTGCTTCTGCAAGGTACTTCATTGACTTCGGTACTACTGGCAACCTCTCTAACGGGACCCTTCAAATTAGTGACTGCATTTTCGGTCAGACGAGTGCAATTGCAAACGGCGTCAGGAATAACCTAATGGTACTTTCAGTGACAGGGTCATATTATACATCCGATTTTGTCAATGTATCAGGTTCGATTATTCCTTCAATGACCTCATACGCCGGTGCATCTACTTCTTTGTGGAGTAACCCTGTGGGAGGCGTATTCACTTTTGCAGACCCGAATTTTGCCGGAGCTGCTACTGCGGGTGACCCACGCTGGAAGCCATAGGGATGGCTATAACTCTATATGAGATCATTCATAAACCTGATCAGGTGGCTGGTTTTTCCGGCGGTTCTTCTGTTGATTGAAGCCTGCGCCCCTGACAACAAAACCGGTAGCATTGTTTACACCAACCCGGTGCTGCATGCTGACTTCTCCGATCCTGATGTCATCAGGGTCGGAGAAGATTATTACATGGTCGCCTCTTCGTTCAACTGTGTGCCCGGGCTCCCGGTTCTTCATTCCCGCGATCTGGTAAGCTGGAGCATTATCGGTTATGCTCTTAGGAGACTGGAGCCTGAAGAGTACTTCACCGTGGTGAGGCACGGCGGGGGTGTATGGGCTCCCTGTATAAGAGAACATAACGGCGGATTTTATATCTATTACCCTGACCCCGACCATGGGATCTTCATGATCAGGGCCAGTGACCCTGCGGGTCCCTGGTCAACGCCAGTCATGGTCCGCAGCGGCAGAGGACTGATAGATCCTTCTCCACTGTGGGATGATGATGGCAACGCTTACCTGGTCTATGCCTTCGCCGGTAGCAGGGCGGGAGTGAAGAGCGTCCTCATGGTCAGCAGGATGAATGCAGAAGGTACAGCAGTTAATGATGAAGCAGTGATGGTCTTTGACGGGCATGATAACCATCCTACAGTGGAGGGACCGAAATTCTATAAGCGCAACGGCTACTATTATATTTTTGCACCCGCCGGAGGTGTGACATATGGCTGGCAGATTGTACTCAGATCTAAGTATATCTTCGGCCCATATGAAGAAAGGATTGTAATGCATCAGGGGCGTACCGCCATTAACGGGCCACATCAGGGCGCCTGGGTAACAACCTCTTCGGGAGAGGACTGGTTCATTCATTTTCAGGATAAGGGAGCTTACGGAAGGGTTGTGCATTTGCAGCCTGTGAAGTGGATTGACGATTGGCCGGTCATCGGCTCTGATGAAGACGGAGATGGAACTGGTGAACCGGTTGGCTCATTCACAATGCCGGAAGCAGCCGAATTATACCCAAAAGAGACACTTCAGATAAATGATGAATTTAATGGTAACATGATGGGACTGCAGTGGCAGTGGCAAACCAACCCCTCCCTTACCTGGGGATACCCCTCTGAGGCATACGGCTGCTTCAGGTTGAACTGTATCGCTGCACCTGACAGCACTCCCAATCTCTGGACGGTACCGAACTTGTTTCTGCAGAAACTGCCAGCCGAATCATTTACTGCTACGGCTTTGATGAAATTTAACCTCAGGCATGATGGTGAAGAGGCGGGGATGATCATAATGGGCCAGGATTACCAGTACATCTCAGTGAGAAATGAAGAGGGAAAGCAGATGCTGAGGGTTGTAAACTGCAGAGACGCAAACAGGGGCTCCGGCGGGGAGTTGATATTTAATGCTGAGACAGATGCCGCTACCCTCTGGTTCAGGATAGAGGTGGGGAAGGAAGCAGTATGCAGGTTCAGTTACAGCATGGATGGGAAGGAATATCACATTGCCGGCAATCCTTTTTATGCACGTCCGGGCCTCTGGATAGGCGCCAAGATCGGCTTTTTTGCGATCAGAGAAGGATTCATAAATGACGCAGGGTATATGGATATAGACTGGTACAGGATTGAGAAAACCCAATAACGATGAGCCGTTAGAAGAAAAAAAATGGAAGAAATGAACAAACTGAATTTCAAGACCAGACAAATGATATTAATTCTGTCATCACTGCTCATCACGTTTCTGAGCGCATGCACCAGGGCAGGTGAGAATGCTGCACTGACAGAGTACCTCTACCACGGGCTTGAATTTGACATGCCGGTGGTAAAGGAACCCTCTTTCCCCGATAACAGTGTCAGTATCATTGACTTTGGCGCCCTGGGCGACGGCCGGCACCTTAACACGAATGCATTTGCTGATGCTATTGAAGCTGTTACTGAAAAAGGTGGTGGCACAGTCATTATCCCTCCCGGAATATGGCTGACAGGCCCGGTTATTCTGAAGAGCAACCTGAGGATTCATGCTGAAGATGGTGCCCTGGTGATATTCAGTCCTGATAAAAGTCTTTATCCGCTTATTGAAACCAGTTTCGAGGGATATGATACATACAGATGCATCTCCCCCATTTACGGTAAGGATCTTGAGAACATAGCATTTACCGGAAAGGGCGTATGGGACGGAACAGGAGAGGCATGGAGACCTGTAAAAAAAGAGAAGCTTACCTCAATGCAATGGAAGGAGTTGGTTGGCTCGGGAGGCATAATAAGCGAAGACGGGAAGATATGGTATCCCTCCGAGTCATATAAAAGAGGACACGAGATGAGCGAGATGAATGTTCCGGTTCAGTTCAGAGACATCAGCGAGTTTGAAAGCATCAGGGACTTCCTTCGTCCCGTAATGGTCAGCCTTGTCAACTGCCGCAAGGTGCTGCTTGACGGCCCTGTATTTCAAAATTCTCCGGCCTGGTGCCTCCATCCGCTAATGTGCGAGGATCTTACTATAAGAAACATAAGCGTAAAGAATCCATGGTACTCTCAGAACGGAGACGGCATTGACATTGAGTCATGTAAGAACACTCTTCTCTATAACAGTAATTTTGACGTGGGAGATGATGCTATATGCATCAAGTCAGGTAAGAATGCCGACGGTCGCAAAAGAGGTAAACCCACCGAGAACCTGATCATAAGGAATTGTATCGTCTACCACGGGCACGGAGGTGTGACAATTGGCAGTGAGATGTCAGGAGGCGTCAGGAACATGTCTGTGGCTGATTGCACTTTCATGGGAACAGATGTAGGTCTGCGGTTTAAAAGTAACCGCGGAAGGGGAGGAGTTGTCGAGAATATCTGGTTCGATAATATACGAATGACGAACATTCCCACCCAGGCAGTCTCTTTTAACCTCTATTACGGGGGACTGTCAGTGTCGGACATGCTGGCAGAGGGAAAGAATATTGAAACGACCACCGGAGAGATACCCCCTGTGACTGAGGAGACACCTCACTTCAGGAATATCACTATCAGGAACCTGACATGCCGGGGTGCCCTTCAGGCAATATACCTGCAGGGGCTGCCAGAACTCAACCTTGAGAATGTCACTCTTGAAAATATTGATATACAGGCAGAAAGTGGAATTGTATGTATTGACGCCAGCAAAATAAAAATTAAAAACATCCACCTCACTGTCGGGACCATGCCCCTGGTCCGCATTTTAAACAGCAGCAGCGTTGATATTCAGGGGCTGAAGGTAAATGAGATAAATGAGACTATCTTTGAAGTTGCAGGGGACAAGTCACGAGAGATCAGAATAGAGTTTGTCAAACCTGACGGTACAACTCATGTAAAGACTATTGAATGAGAAAGCTGACATTAGCATTGTTCTTCATTACTACGGTCCTTCAGGCTCAGGTTCCAGCCTTTCCGGGTGCTGAGGGTTATGGCCGTTACACCTCAGGCGGAAGAGGTGGCGAAGTTTATATTGTCACTAACCTGAAAGATTCTGTTAACAAACCTCCAGAGGGTTCTTTACGATGGGCGCTTAACAAGCCCGGACCTAAAACAATAGTCTTTGCAGTGTCTGGCACTATTGAGCTTAAACGGGGGCTTGACATAACAAAGGGTGATGTCACCATCGCAGGCCAGACAGCCCCGGGAGATGGCATCTGCATTAAAAATTTTACGGTCTCCGTCGAAGCCGATAATGTAATCATCAGATACATCAGGTTCAGGTGCGGTATAGGTTCTGTTGCCGGTGATCCATCAGATGCAATTACCGGCATAGGCAACAGAAACATTATCATTGATCACTGCTCAATGAGCTGGTCGGTTGATGAAGCAGCCTCATTCTATAACAATGAGAACTTCACGATGCAGTGGTGCATTGTTTCAGAGAGCCTGTATGCTGCGGGCCACCCGAAAGGAGAGCATGGATACGGAGGGATATGGGGAGGTGAAGGAGCATCATTTCATCATAATCTTCTGGCCAGCCACACGAGCCGTAACCCGCGCTTCTGTGGTGCCAGATACCATCCTGAGACACGTGAGACGGAGATTGTTGACTTCAGGAATAATATCATCTTCAACTGGGGCTTTAACAGCTCATATGGCGGTGAGATGGGCCAGCAGAATATGATCAACAACTATTACAAAGCCGGCCCTGCAACGAAGAAACAGGTTCGTTACCGCATCGTCGATCCCTCTGACTCGCTTGGAAAGTGGTATATCAGAGGTAACTATATGGAGGGCAGCAGGGAGGTGACGGCCGACAACTGGAACGGAGGGGTGCAGGGTGACTTTGCAGAGTCAGACAATATCAGGTCGGAGCAACCCTTCCCCTTTGCACCTGTAAAGACAGAAAAAGCGCGAAAGGCATATAAACTCGTTCTGAAGAATGCCGGTGCAATACTGCCGAGACGCGATCCACTTGATGAAAGGATCATCAGTGAGGTCATTTCAGGAAAGTGTGCTTATGGTGATTCATACGGTGAAGGCACTGGGATAATCGACTCTCAGGAAGGTGCTGGAGGATGGCCTGAACTGAAGACATACAATGAACTGCCTGACAGAGACAAAGACGGAATGCCAGATTTCTGGGAGGTAAAAAAAGGGCTGGATCCTGATAATCCTGATGACAGAAACAAAACAAGCCGGTCAGGATATACAATGCTCGAGGAGTATATCAACGGAATAAGATAAAAAACTGTGCAACTCCATAAAACTCTTTGTCCACTGTGGTAGAAAAAATCATTCTATTATTTCTGTCTTACCTTCTTTTAACAGTACCTCCTGCACCGTCGCAGGAACTGGCAGGATTTAAGCCATCCGGCGTTTTCGGGGAACAGCAGATGGTCATCGAGAACTCCCCTCCCGGTACCAGGATCCTTATAAATGCACCTTTGACAGGGTTCGGGGATGATGATCGTGTACTTATTGTCTTTTATGCCCTGCCTAACGGTAATACAATAGAACAGACATTTGGTAAGAAAATCAAGGTGGGCGACGACTGGCACTTCGATATTCAGCACATAGCTGCTCAGACAAGATTTCTGAGAAACATTCTGACAGACAGGATAGTCGTTGTTGCTTACCTTGAGAATGACATGAAAAGCTGGCCGGCCTGGAAGGCTGCCACACCGGATTACCGAGATCAGGTCAGAGGCATAATCGATGAAGTCACCGAAATATTTTCACCCTGGAGACCTGAACTGGTTCTCAACGGTCACAGCGGAGGAGGAAGATTTATTTTCAGCTACCTCGATGCATTAGATGAGATTCCGTCAGATGTGGTCAGGATTGCCTTCCTCGACAGCAACTACGGGTATGAGGACACGATCTATGGCCCTAAGCTTGTAAAGTGGATTAAATCAGGCAATGACAAATATCTCTGCACACTGGCATACAATGACAGTGTGGTTGTATATAACGGCAAGCCGCTGGTTTCACCGACAGGAGGTACCTGGTACCGCAGTAAGATGATGCTGAAATATTTTTCTTCTGAATTCAGGTTCAGGGAAAAAGAGCTCGATTCATTGAGCAGGTTTCGTGCTGAAAGGGGCAGGATTGAGTTTAACCTTAAGCCAAATCCGGAGGGCAGGATTTATCATACACGGCAGGTTGAATATAACGGGTTCATTCACAGCATGCTGAATGGCACAAAGTACGAGCAGAAGGGATACAGGTACTTTGGCGAAAGGGCTTACACAGAGATGATAGCTGATACCATAATTATTCCTCTAAGGAGACTTAACATACCCAACCGTGATCCATCGGGTGAGACCGGAACGGCATTCATGATACGTATAAATGACCTGCCGCTTGAGGAGCGGGAGGAGGAGATATTCAGGGCAGCATCCTCAGGCAACATACCGGACTTTCTGCGGCAGACCTTGCGACTGAAAGGTGAATTTGAAGACCTTGAGGGCACTAAACACATTATCGAATATGAGGTCATGCCCGATTACCTGGCGATAGGGAGTGATGATGACTTCTGCCGCATACCGATGAATCCCCGTACGGCACAGAGGCTTGCTGACCTGTTTGGTGCCTCAATGCTGACGGCAAAGCTCAGTGACCATATCTGGGCCGCTGCCGACATAAAGCTAACCCCGTTCAATTATGTGCCTGTCGGCAATGCGAATGAGCTTGTGACTAAGTTCGGAGAGCACAACGCACAGATCGAAAAACAGCTGTCTGAGGCTGGAGGGCATCATGGGCAGCTGGTGGCAGGCATCAAGAAAGACGTGATCATCTCGTCGCGGATAGCAGATCGCACTGACAGGGTGGTTCTGTATGGATGGCACAAGCCGGACTCAAAACCGATACAGCCGGTTTATAGCGGACATATATGGTGGTATGTTGACTATTCTCACGGGATACGCTTCATTAACAACCAGGTCATTCTTGACGGCAAGCCAGCACTCTTCACAGATATACTGAAAGACTCCGTCTTGTTTCAGTTGTTCAGCAATGAGCCTTCCCCGATGTTACAACCCTTCTATACATTGCCCTGAGCTCATCTAAGAACCCACCCCGGTCCGCGTACCACACGACCCGGCGTGGCACCCGTATGCTCACCATCCTTCAGCACCTGCACCCCGTTTACGAAGACATGACTCATCCCGGTGGAGTATTGGTGGGGCTTGTCAAAGGTAGAGTGATCCTGCACCTTTTCCGGATCGAATATCACTATGTCAGCGTAATACCCTGGTGCCAGCACCCCACGCTTTTCAATCCTCAGGTTACCTGCAGGGAAGGAGGTGAGCCTTCTCACTGCCTCTTCGAGGGAGATCACCTTTTCTTCCCTTACATACTTACCAAGCAACCTGGCAAAATTGCCGTATGCCCGAGGGTGGGTATTTGACTTCAGGAAAACTCCCTCCGGTGCCAGCGACTGCCCATCGGAGCAGAAGCTCATCCATGGCAAGGCTATTTGTCTTTTGATGTTCTCCTCTGACATTGAGAAGTATACAACACCGACCCTGCTTCCGTCCTGTATCACAAGGTCCATTACTGTCTCCTCGGGTGTCTTGCCTCTTAGCTCAGCCACCTCGGCAAGACTCTTGCCTGTGAGATACTTGAGTGAGTCATTGTTAAAACCGATTATCAGAACCTTGTCTGCTGAGCCTGTTTTGTTTGATATTGCATCTCGTATTGCCGGACCTACTTTTTTCCTTATTTCCGGGTCTGCAAGCCTCTTTGTCCACTCGCTGAAGCCACCCTCCTGTACCCAGTCGGGCATGATGATGTCAAAGCCGGTTGAGCTGGCGATATAATTGTACATGTCAGCAGTAATATACAAACCGGCAGCATTTGCCGAGTCTATCTTGTCCACCGCCCTGTCAAGCTTATCCCAGTTTGAAGTGCCTACCTGCTTGAAGTGGTAGATCTCTGATCTTATCCCTGCCTCTTTGGCAACTGTGATGAGCTCATCCATACACTCTAGAAGCTGATCCCCTTCATTCCTCAGATGCGATATATACATGCCGTCATATTCAGCAGCAACCCTGCATAATTCAATCAGCTCACCGGTACCGGCAAAGCTTGCCGGAACATATTCGAGTGCCGAGCTGATACCAACGGCGCCTTCTTCCATCGCCTGCCTTACCAGGAGCTTCATGGCATCAAGCTCAGATTCCGTCGGATCACGGTCTTCATAACCCACGGTATGTATTCTCAGGGTTGATGTGCCGACAAAGGAGGCAACATTAGTTGAGACACCTCTCTTCTCAAGATACTCAAGGTATTCACCGAGGGATGTCCATCCGATATCATATTTTATATCTCCCTGCTGTGCTTTAAGGTCAGCTTTCATCTTCTCGTTCAGCGGGCCCCATGAGTCGCCCTCACCGAGTATCTCGAGCGTCACTCCCTGTCTTATGTCGCTCTGCGACCGGCCGTCCTCAATAAGAGACTCAACCGCCCAGCTGAGCATGTTGATGAAGCCTGGTGCCACAGCCATTCCTCCGGCGTCAACCAGCAGTTCTCCCGTAGCATTTTTCAGGTTCCCGATAGCAGCAATGGTGTCGGCATTGATACCTATGTCACCGGTGAAGGATGACGAACCGGAGCCGTCGACAATACGTCCGTTTCTGATGAGAACATCATAATTGACAGCAGTATTGCATCCGGAAATGAACACTGATAAGAGCAGAAGTGATTTCAGTTTTATCATTTGTATGATCAATTATATTATAATTCTTGCTTGTCTGTTGGATTATGTCTGCTTACAAATTTAAGATATTTCATCCTGAATTTTATGTCTCTGATCACATTTTCAGTCAATTGGTGATAAATAGTAAGATTAAATAATTTTGTTATGCCAATGTTGAGGCCCGGTTAAACAAGAAATAAGTATGCTGTACAACAGATAGGATGTATTACAAATATTTTGTCATAATTTGAATAAGGTGTAACTTGTAGGTGTAAACCATTAACCAAAACGGACGTTTTACATGAAAAAACTAATCTCGATTGTCGTGTCGGTATTGCTGTGCAGTGCTGTCATGGCACAGACGCGTGTTACCGGAACGGTAACTGCATCCGATGATGGTTCTCCGATTCCTTATGCGGTAGTCCTTTTAAAGGGAGCCAAAGGGGTGGGAACCAACACTGATGCTGACGGTAAATATACCCTCAGTAACGTTCCTTCTGATGCTGTGCTCATTTTCAGCTATGTTGGTTACAAGACTCAGGAGGTGGCTCTTTCGGGTCGCACCGTAGTTGATGTAAGCATGATCACTGATGCTCTAAGCCTCGATGAGGTAATTGTTGTGGCATACGGTACCTCCACCAGGGGAACCTTCACAGGAGCTGCGAGTGTTGTAAAGGCTGATGCAATCAAAGATGTCCCCAGCCTGTCGTTTGAGAACAGCATTGGGGGCAAGGTTGCCGGCCTTCAGATTACTACTCTTTCCGGCCAGGCAGGATCTACTTCTGCCATCAGGGTCAGGGGTGTCGGATCGATGAATGCATCCAATGAACCCCTATATGTTGTTGACGGTGTACCCGTAATTTCAGGTAACGTTACAAACATGGGGATTTATACCACAAGCAACGTCATGAGCACGATCAATCCGAATGACATTGAGTCAATTACGGTACTTAAAGATGCTGCTGCTTCAGTTCTCTACGGCTCAAGGGCCGCCAATGGGGTTATCGTCATCACCACTAAGAAGGGCAAGCTCGGTAAGCCGAGAGTCGATTTCAAGGCATCGGTAGGTATTACGCCGGGCTTTGCCACAGATAATTTCGAGGCTGCCAGCACAGAGAAACAGATTGAACTATATTATGAGAACTTCTGGAATGCAGGAGTATACTATGATGAAATGACACCTGAAGAAGCAAGCACCTCTGCCCTCAGCCAGCTGAACAAGCGGTTCAATAAGCACGGTTATACTTTCACCGCCCCTGACAACACCGTTAACTCGCTGACTATTGGCGGTGACAGGGCCGGTTCATATTTTGACTGGGAGGATGTTCTTTTCAGGACTGCCGTCTATCAGTCGTATGATCTTGCATTAAGTGGTGCCACAGAGACCTCAAACTACTATACATCACTCTCTTATACGAATGACCTGGGAAGAAGTGTGATCAATAATTTCGACCGTATTACCGGTAGAATAAACTTCACCCAGCAGGCAGGAAAACATGTTGAGTTTACAACAAATATAAACCTGTCGAACAGCCGGAAAGAGGGTTTCAACGATACACGCGCACTCGGGAATAACTATTTCCTGCAGAGCCGGAACCTTCTATGGGGGATGTACTGGCCGACAGACTATCTGACAGGTGCCCCATGGACAGCAAGGTATGGCAGTTATGCCTATAACCCCGTCTATTATGACGAACAGTGGGAGAACAACTCAAAGACACTCAGGATACTGGCTAATGAGGCTATTACAGTAAAAATACTGCCGGAACTCATTCTGAAATCTATTGTCTCCTATGACAATGCCCAGACTTTTGACCACCTCTATTACAGTCCGCTGCATTTCACCGGAGCAAGTGTCAACGGTTCGGTGACAGAGACGAGCAATAAGATTACCAAACTTGTCTCTTCCACGACTCTGAACTACAACAAGGAGATCATACCGAAGCATACCGTTGGTGCCCTTCTGGGCTGGGAGGCTGAAGATAACCAGACTGACTACCAGCGTGCTTCTGGTACAAACCTGCCAACCAGCGCTTTGCATACGGTTGCTACAGCAGGCAAGCTGGATGCCAGCGCCTACTACTGGGGTTATACTATGTTGTCATTTCTTTCGCGTGCTGAGTATAATTACGATAATAAGTATTATGTGTCAGGATCATTCCGCCGTGACGGATCATCAAAACTTGGCGATGAATCACGCTGGGGAAACTTCTGGTCTGTAGCAGGATCTTGGCGAATTGATAACGAAGCTTTCATGGAATCGGTTCCTGTCATTTCCAGCCTAAAACTGAGGGGTTCATACGGGGTGAACGGCACGCTGCCGGCAAACAACTACGGATGGCGGGCACTTACCAGCTATACAAGCAAGTATATGGAGCAGCCCGGCGGTGGTGTCAGCACAATTGCCGATGCCAGTCTTTCTTGGGAGACAAGCTATACATATAATGTGGCTCTCGAGTTCGGGCTCTTTGACCAGAGAATTACGGGTTCTGTTGAGTATTTCAACAGGGACTCGAGAGACCTGTTGCAGGATGTTCCGATATCAACCGTAACAGGATTCAGTTCCACTCTCCGCAATGTGGGCGAGATAAACAACAAAGGGGTTGAGTTCGAGATTTTCGGTGACATAATGAGAAAGAGCGACTTCACCTGGAGTGCAGGCATAACCGGCTCTAGTATAAACTCAACTGTGACAAAGCTTTACGGCGGACAGAACATAATATGGTATGACCCGACAGGTGGAGACAACCGTGCAAAGTATATTTACAAGGAGGGTGAGTCGACCCTGGCTTTATACGGTCGCGAATGGGCAGGTGTGGAAGATGAGACCGGTAAAAACCTCTGGTTCCTGAATAACGACAAGACACCCGAGCTTACGGTTGACGGCCGTCCGGCTACCTACAGGTACCAGGATGCATCTGAAGTGATCATAGGTGATGTCCACCCGGCTCTCTTCGGAGGGTATAACACTGACCTGAACTGGAAAGGCGTGACCTTATCACTCAACTTCATTTACAAGATAGGAGGTTACAGTTATGATGCCGCCGGGAAAGACGTTAACGATGACGGTTATTATTGGGAAAGGATAATGTCACAGGATGCATATGACAACCGCTGGACTCCGGAAAATACGGATGCATTATACCCTCAACGGGTAGCTATTGACATGGAAGATGTCAACCAGAAGAGCAGCAGGCATATGCACCCGGCAGATTTCACAAGACTGAAGAGCGTGACTGTTGGTTATGATTTGCCAAAGAACATACTCAGCAAGGCTAAGATCAACAGCGCAAGAATCTACTTTAACGGCGCCAACCTATGGACACTGGCCGCCTACAAGGTCTATGACCCCGAGGTTTCCGAATTTGGAACAAGAGGATGGGAGATGCCTATCGGCAAGACATTTACATTCGGAATAGAAGCCAGTTTCTGATCAAAAAAAGTACTACAATGAAAAAGATAGAATTATTTATTACAGTACTGGTAATTGTACTGCTGGCATCCTGCGAAGATTTCCTTGATGTCAAGCCAAGTAACGCTGCAGCAGCAGAAACATCGATCACAAACGCTGCCGATGCGAAGGTCGCCATCAACGGGCTGATGAGAAAAATGGCCTCATCTGACTATTATGGAAGGAACTTCATGATCTATGGTGACGCCAAGGGAGGCGATTTTGCCATCAGGTCACAGGGTAGAGGTCTTGATGCACTTTACTCCTTCAACCACTCGGCATCTTCAAATTCCTTCTCCGGATACTGGACACAGATTTATCACTGTATCCTGCAGGTTAACAACCTGATCCTTAACATAGCAAAGATCGAGGATGCAGGTAACGGATCCGCTGCATTGAGCGATTACAAGGGGCAGGCCCTCACAGCAAGAGCCCTTATGTATTTTGACCTTGTTCGTCTCTATGGAAAGCCTTACGATATGGATAAGTCATCATACGGTGTCCCTATTGTGCTTGAGCCTCTTGATGCCTCTGCCCAGCCTACCAGGGCCTCGGTGGAGGAGGTTTATACCCAGATACTGACAGATCTTGATGCGGCTGCTCCGTTCCTTTCCAAAAACAAGGTAAACGGCTACATAAACTACTATGCCAACAAGTCAATCAGGGCGAAGGTAAACCTCTATATGGAGAACTATTCAGCCGCACTGGCTGATGCTGAAGAAGTTATCCTTACCAACAACAACAAGTACGCCCTCTATTCAAACGCCGGGTGGGTGGCATCATGGTCAACACAATTCGGCACTGAGTCTATTCTCGAGCTGGCGGTCTATCCAGATGAAGCTGATCTGCGGACTGCATCACTCGGGTATTATCTCCTCCGCCTGGGTAAGGTAACCGGTGCCATGGGATGGTTCATGGCAAGCGATTATTTCCTTGCCAGACTCGGTCAGGACGCCGCCGATGTTCGCTGGGGTATAATGGACTATGATGAGACATCAACATCACGGTTCGGCTCGTGTCTTAAGTATACTGGAGTTGACCTGAAGGGAGATAAAGCTTCAATTTCTGCAGTAAACATAAAGATTATTCGTTTCTCAGAAATACACCTTATAGCTGCTGAGGCTGCCCTTAATCTTACTGTTCCCGATAAGGTCAAAGCCGCACAATACCTGAATAATATCCGCAAGAGAGCCCCGACCCTGCCCCTTGCCACTGATGCAACTGTCACAATGGATATGATAGTTGACGAAAGAAGCAAGGAGTTTTTTATGGAAGGCCAGAGGTTCTTCGACATGATGCGCCTGAACAGGCCTGTTGAGTTGAATGATGAGTTCATCTCTCCTGCCGTTGTGATTACTCACCGCGAAAAGATCATTGACAGGACATTCTACAAGGCTATCCTGCCAATCTCCCAGGCGGAATTGGATGCAAATCCTCCTATTGCCAGCCAGCAAAATCCGCAATACTGATATGTGCTAACAGATTGAAAATAAAGAGGGTGTCCCGGAGCTATACCGAGGCACCTTCTTTTCTTTTTCACTCAGTCAGGGTTCTGTGTGTTATAATACTCTGACAAATTCATTACCTTTCACAAAAAATTACGAGTTTTGCCTAACAAAAATTATCATGGAAATGGAACTGAAATCTTATGAGAAACCGTGGCTGCCTGCATTGAAGGGAGCTTTTCTGGTACTGTTTGGAGTAATTGCCATGCTGCAGATTTTCGGAGGATTAAAGGCCCTGACAATTTTGTTTGCAGTGCTGATAGGTGCTACGGGAGCCTCACTGATCGCTGCAGGGATGCTGTCCGCAAAATCATCCTTTAAAGGTTGGCATATAATTACAGGGGCACTGAACCTGGCATTCGTTGCCGCTCTCCTGATAAAAATCGACTCATCGCGCTTAACGGTGATATGGATAATGCTTGTCTGGGTATTCTATTATGCATTAACAGAACTTGCTGAGGCCGTGATACTTATAAAAGAAAGCAATGCTTTTTTTGCACTGTTTATCCTAAACGCCCTCCTGTCGCTTCTCTTCGGCTATGCTCTTTATGTAATTATCGGAAATTTTGTGGCACAAAGCGTATTAAACATTGGTCTTATTGCCTTTGTTTTCGGCCTGGCCAACATCCTCTCTTCTTATCTGCTGAGCAAGGCATAACCCTCTCTTATCCGGGTAAGGCCCGACAAAGATCATTTGCCGTAGCCTGAACCGGATTTAATTGCGTGTACTTTAAGCAGGCTTTTGGCCTGCTTTTTGATAAAGTTCAATTCATTATGCACCTGATTGAAGAACTTAAAAGCTGAAGAGATGAAAGCACTACTGTTTGCCATGGCATTTGTCAGTATAGCCGCCTTCGGGCAGAAATCTAAAACTGATGTTGCACCAACGACTGAAGATGAGTATAAATACCTGATAAAGGGTTACATAGTGCAGGTCGATGTGGGACTTGATATGAAAAGGGGATACCTGATGCAGGAGATGGGCAATGTGAAGGACGGGTCATACAGTTTTGAGTTCAAGTCACTCATCCGCGAAGAGAAGAATGAACTGGCAGCAGTGCTCGTCATTATCAGGTCAGCTTCCCTGGCGACTCCTTATTGCCTCTGCATACCACAGAATAACCCCGATCTCATGAGACGTTATTTTGATGACCTGAATACTCTTGACAGCGCCATGCTACACTCTTACACCAGGGTCCTTTCAGCCTATTTCGGACAGACGCTTCATAAAAAATTCGAACTGGAGAAAAAGGGGAAAAAATAACCTCAGTACTTCAGACTTGTCTGTTTTTATTCTGCTTTAATCTTATTTAAGATGAAGATAAAGATTGCATTATTACTCACGATTATTGTTTCTGGCTTCACGGTCAGATCGCAGCAGTTGCCTGGCAACAACCCGGTTTTGAAAATCCTTACATTCAATATCTATCACGGGGCAACCATGAAGGGTGACTTTGACCTGACTGTGATTGCAAAGGTCATTGAGGATGCTGATCCCGATCTTGTTGCACTGCAGGAAGTAGACTACAGGACCCGCAGGGCCAGGGATTATGATCTAGTAACAGAGCTTGGCAGGATGGTGAGAATGGCTCCCCTCTTCGGAAGGGCAATGTATTATGACGGAGGTGAGTATGGCGAAGGAATCTTGTCAAAATTTACGTTTATTGAATCGAGGAACATACCTCTTCCATGCACTCCGGGAAATGAGCCGAGGGCGGCACTCGAGATAATAACCGTTATTCCCCCGGGTGATACGATAGCATTCATCGGGACACACCTCGACCATCTGAAGGATGAGACTGACAGAATTGCCCAGGTTAAGAGGATCAATGAAGTTTTCTCTGCAAACAGGTACCCTACAATACTTGCAGGAGACCTGAATGCCGAACCGGGAAGCCTTCCCATTACCCTCATGGAAACAATCTGGAGTTCATCATATGACAGAACTAATCCTTCTCCAACCTTTCCCTCTGACATTCCACGGAAGAAGATTGACTATGTGATGCATTTCCCCAGGGAGAGGTGGAGGGTACTTGAATCAAGGGTGATCTGTGATTCAGTAGCCTCCGATCACTGTGCGTACCTTGTTACCCTGGAGCTGACACGGTAAGTGCCAGCCTTCACACCATTTCTGCTATGGCACTGACAAGCTGGTCCAGCTCAGCCGTTGTCGTATAAATATTGGGTGTTATGCGGCAGCCGTGTACATTGGCTCCGTCAATTGGTGCAGTATAGATCTTGTGTTTCTTCCAGAGAATATCGCCCAGCCCGGCAGGCTTCATGCCCTTAACACCCACATTGGCTATGCCGCATGACCGTGCAGCATCTGACGGGGTATTAAGAATCACATGAGGCATCTGCCGCACTTTATCCGTCCAGTACTCCTTGAGGTATCTCAGTCTGGCCTCCTTCCTCTCCGCTCCCAGCATCTGGTAATATTCTATTGCATCTTCGACGGTGAGGTCAGTATAGACAGGATGGGTGCCGGTATGATTCAATTGTCTTATACCCTCTTCACCACCCTCAAAAGGAGCCATAAGGGGCCATATTTTACTGATATGTTCCTTCTTCACCCAGAGCAATCCTGAACCAAGCGGTACGCTCAGCCACTTGTGCAGGCTGCTGCCGTAATAATCACATCCGAGCTCAGAGATTTTAAACCTGAAATGACCGACTGCGTGAGCACCGTCAACCATTACCTCGACTCCCTTAGCGTGGGCCATGTCGCAGATTTTTCTGACCGGGAGAATCTGGCCCGTAAGATTAATCATGTGACATATCATAAGCAGTCTTGTCGTGGGGGTTATGGCCCCGGCATAAAGTTCCACGATCTCCTCATCAGAAGAGGGATGGTTTGGCACTGAGACCATTTTATTGACAATGCCGTGGCGCCTTGCTACCTGCCTGAACATGCTCAGCATTGACGGATAATCCTGTTCAGCCATCACAGCCTCATCACCTCTCTTCCAGTCATAGCCGCTGATGATTATGTCGAGTGATTCGGTAGTGTTGCGCGTTATGACAAGCTCGTCGGACTGACAGCCTGTCAGCTCAGCCAGTTTTGCTGCCATGGCCTTCTTTCTCTCAGCCTGAACGGTACGCATGTAATATGATCCCTGGTAATTTATCTCCCTGATATGTTCTATCAGCCTGCCTAGCGTCTGTTCAGGCAAAAAATTGTAGTACCCGTTCTCGAGGTTCACCATATCGGGGTTAAGCCTGTATCCGTTTCGTACAGTAAGCCAAAAATCCTCGTCTGCTGCAAGATCATGCACAGGTACTGATGATATTGAATTTATTTGGTTAGCAAATGATTCAAAATTAAGCAATGCGCCAATCCCAATAAGTCCCGAGGTTTTAAGAAACGTTCTCTTTTTCATGTCAGGTCAGATTTGTCATGCAATTCACGAATTATAAAAGTAAGAATGAATCAGAATAATACCGCTTTCATGAACTGCAGAATCGGCTGATATATACAACTGTGCCCTTCACACCGATGAACCAGTAGTTTAGTTCCGGGTATTTTCAGTCAGAATGATCGCTGATGATAAGCCATTCACCTTTGATTTTCTGCAGCACAAGTGAAAAATTCCCTGAAGCATCTCCGATAGTTCTCGTAAGATGATATTTCCCGATAAGGAAAACGCTCTTCCTGTCTATCTGACTGACATCCAGGATTTCGAATTTCAGCTTCCCCATTTCAGCTGAACCGGGATAATTTCTTTTATAGTTGTCAAGCACCTGTTGCCACCCATATGTCGGACCGTTTCTGCCAATGAATATAAGGTTTGGCGAATTCCAGTACGCTGCCATGAACCTATCGATATCTTCTGCATTCCATGCATCCTGTTGCATCTGGAATAGAGCTCTAATCGCAGTTTCATCCTTTTCAGA
>JALOMO010000182.1 GCA_025455395.1 Bacteroidales bacterium | reverse complement strand
ATTTCAGATATTTTAAGTATGATGCAGTAACGCAGCAGAAAAAACAGGTTGGCAGTACCATTAAGCCCTTCCTCTATACTGTTGCCATGCAGATGGGATACTCTCCCTGCCTGCTTGTGGAAAATATTCCCAGGTCGTTCGATAATCCACCCGATACTCTACCCTGGCAGCCCCGAAGTTCCGGACCAAAGGAATACCATGGCAAGATGGTTACATTAGCCTGGGGGCTGGCGCAATCTGAAAATTATATTTCTGCCTGGCTGATGCAGCAGTTCAAGCCGACAGCTGTCGCCGGACTTATGCATAAGATGGGAATCAGGAGTTTCATTGATCCGCAGAATTCAATATTTCTTGGCACTTCAGACCTGAAGCTTGAGGAGATGGTAGGCGCTTATGGGACATTTGCAAACAAGGGTGTTTATACACGGCCAATGTATGTAACACGCATCGAAGACAAGAATGGAAATACTGTATCAACCTTTACACGAAGAATAGAGGAGGTCTTAAGTGAAGACCAGGCATATCTGATGCTTAATCTTTTACAGAATGTGGTTACGAAGGGAACTGCAATGAGGATGAGGAACGAGACCTATAAGCTCAGAAACCAGATCGGCGGCAAGACAGGTACAACACAGAACCATTCAAACGGGTGGTTTATGGGGGTCACCCCTAATCTGGTAGGTGGCGTCTGGAGCGGTTGGGAGGATCAGGCTATCCATTTTGAGACTATCAGCGAAGGGCAGGGAGCCAATATGGCACTTCCGATAATGGCCATATTCCTTAGAAAGGTCTATAATGATCCTCATTTCGGGATCATGGAGACAGATGAGTTTGAGCGTCCTGCCAATTTTAATATGGAACTCGACTGCGATAAGGTCAACAGGGAGAATGTGCGCAGGGGTGGGTACCAGAGGGTGAGATATTAAAAAAAGGCGCAGAGGCGTAACGGCGCAGGGGCGCAACGGCTAAGCAAACAGCGATCGTACCAGATTTTCAATCTTCCCTACAGTTATTACTTCAATATTCAATCCTTTTACCGGCAGATTCCTGTGATATTTTGATATATATATCCTGGTGAAGCCCATTTTTGATGCTTCGCGGATGCGCTGTTCGATACGTGAAACCGGTCTTATTTCGCCCGACAATCCTGTTTCTCCCGAGAAACAAGTATCCCGCGCTATAGGTATATCGAGGTTTGAAGAGAGTACTGAACTGACAATAGCCAGATCTATTGCAGGATCGTTAACCTTTATACCTCCGGCAATATTGAGAAAGACATCTTTTATACCTAACCTGAAGCCTGCTCTTTTCTCGAGGACAGCCAGCAACATATTGAGCCGCCTTATGTCGAAGCCGGTTGAGCTTCTCTGTGGAGTTCCGTAAACGGCACTGCTTACAAGAGCCTGGGTCTCTATAAGGAAAGGCCTGAGCCCGTCGACAGTTGCTGAGATTGATATTCCGCTGAGAGCCTCTTCATGCTGATTAATGAACATCTCAGAGGGGTTGTCAACTTCCCTTAAACCCTTCTCAACCATTTCGAAAATGCCTATCTCTGCTGTTGATCCGAACCTGTTTTTGACAGAGCGCAAAATACGATATACATAATTATTATCACCTTCAAAATAGAGAACAACATCAACAATATGTTCAAGAACCTTTGGTCCGGCAAGAGTTCCGTCTTTTGTGATATGCCCTATCAGGAAGACAGGTATCCCAGTTATCTTGGAGTATTTAAGAAGCTGGGCGGCACATTCCCTTACCTGCGATACTGAACCGGCAGAAGACTCAAGCATTCCTGTACTGATAGTCTGTATCGAATCAATAATGATAAGGCCTGGTTTGATATTTTCAGCGTGGGTAAGGATGCTTTCAAGTTCAGTTTCACTCAAAATATAGCATTGAGGATTTGTCCCTTTCATCCTCTGGGCTCTCATGCTGATCTGTTCTTCGCTCTCTTCTCCAGAAACATACAGGATGTTTTTCCCTTTAAGTGCCAGAGCCAGTTGCAATGCAAGCGTTGATTTGCCTACTCCGGGTTCACCGCCCAGTAGAATAAGAGATCCTCCGACTATACCTCCTCCGAGGATCCTGTCGAGTTCAGCGATCCCTGATTTTTGCCTGGCATGTTCATCAGCTTTTATGTTATCGAGGAGCTCAGGTTTTCTTTTTTCGCGGGTGTTCACAAAAGATGTTTCCCTCTGTGCGGCAGGGGCGATGATCTCCTCATGATAGGTGTTCCACTCTTTGCATGATGGGCATCTGCCGATCCACTTCGCCGATTCGGCACCGCAATTCTGACATACAAATACTGTTTTATTCTTTGCCATGTCTTCTGAAAATCATAAAGAATGAGATAGTTCCAATGATGGCAACAAATATCAGCTGAGATTCGTGGGTCAGCAGAGCGTATGCAAGTCCGTCTTCGAGAGGTATACCTTTTACGATCTGAAGCCCGAGAGAAACAATATAATGGAAAGCTCCCATCCCGCTCTGAACCGGTGCTGACATTGCAAGCCCTCCGATAACAAGCAGGAATATGCTGTCGCCAAAGGTCAGATGCGAAGTGCTCTCAAGCGAAAACACAACCACCCATGTCATCAGGGCATAGTTGATCCAGATGAAGATTGTATGAAATAAAAATTCCCATTTTCTTTTCAGGTTGGTAATTGTTTTCAGTCCATTTATGACTCCTTTTGTCAGGTCGAAAAATTTTGCAAAGAAGCGAATTTTTCTGAGTCTGCTTCTGTACCGGATAATCAGATACAGAGTGATCACTCCAAGGAAAAACAGTATGACCCATAAAATCCATGTGACGCCAAAGAGAGCCTGAATCTTTTCCTGTATAGGTATGAGTATGCTTTCTTTAAGGAAAAGGCCTATCTGGTCACCACTGGTGAAAATGAGGACGATCATTATCGACAGAAGCGAAAAAAAGTCAATAGTACGTTCAATCACCACTGTGCCAATCAGCTGGTCGACCGGAATTTTCTCCTTTTTCCCTAGGGCTACGCACCGGGTTATTTCTCCGATCCTCGGCAGGGCTATGTTTGCCAGGTACCCTGTCATCAATGCATAAAATGCGTTTTTGAGTGACGGATGAAATCCAAGGGGATTTACCAGCAGTACCCATCTGCGCGCGCGGCTGACAAATGCAAATGTTGCAAACAGGATAGAAAGTACCAGCCATGAGTAATCGGCTTCCTTTAAATCTGCTGCCAGTTTTGTAAGATCCGCTTTCCGGAATGCAAGCCATAACAGTACAATTCCGACAATAAGGAAACCCAGGAACTTAAGACTCTGTAGTATACCTTTTTTCAATGTCAGATCAGTTTGTTTGTTTTTGTATCAGGGAAAATAATTTTTGGCCTGTATGATTTTGCCTCCTTAAAGTCAAGCATGGCAAAAGACATGATAATGATTTCATCGCCCACGATCACCTTTCGGGCAGCTGCCCCGTTGAGGCAGATGCTGCCTGAGCCTCTCTCTCCCTTAATTATATAGGTTTCAAGACGTTCTCCGTTATTGAGATCGAGCACAAGTACTTTTTCGTTTTCAATGAGATCAGCTGCATCCATCAGATCCTCATCTATGGTGATGCGGTCCAGGTCTGGGATACGGGAGATGTCAATCAGGGTATCCAC
>JALOMO010000018.1 GCA_025455395.1 Bacteroidales bacterium | reverse complement strand
TCTTGTTCCATGCTCCATGCTCCTCGCTCCCTGCTCCCTGCTCCCTGCTCCCTGCTCCTCGCTCCCTGCCCCTTGCTTTGAGACTACTTCCTTTTTAACCAGTCCTCAACGGAAATGACTTCTGCATAGCTTCTGAGAGTTGCAAGAGTAGAGGCATGAACATCAACAGCACTCACTTCACGATCACCGAATCTAAGGTTACGGGTTGCACAGGCATCATGAAGCAGGATAACAACATATCCCATATCATGTGCTGCGCGTACTGCCGCCTCCACGCACATATGGGTCTGCATCCCGCATATCACAAGCGTATCAACACTGAGAGTCTTCAGATGCTCTGTTAAACCGGTGTTAAGGAAGCAGTTTACTTCCTCCTTGATAAATGCCGGCTCCCACTGAACCGGTTTTACCAGATCATTAATCTCCATTCCTGCTGCCGACTTGTGCTGAACATAAATCACGGGATTATTTGCAGCTCTTGTCTGTACTATTGCTTCGGCTGCCTTCTCTGCCGCTTTTACAGGTTCAACAAGCTCGGAGCGGCCCCCCGGGAAATAGAAGTTCTGAATGTCGATAACAAGAAGCGCATAATGTTTTTGTGCTCCAGAAAGGAGTACAGTTGAAAATAAAACCAGGGAGAGGAAGAGTTTTTTCATATCTGGTGCTTGATTGAAGTTCAAATTTATGAGAATATTGATCATTCAACACCGCAAAGAAACTTCTCTGTGGTAAAATTGTTTTACTTTTCAGATCTGTAACTTATGAAATCAGGATGAAGAGGTTATTTTTTGTTATATCAGCAGCTGTTCTTTTATCGCTCTCATTTAGTGGATGCGGGAGCATCAGGGGCGACAGGGAGGCGCCTTATGTTGTAATGGTATCACTTGATGCATTCAGGTGGGACTTTGATTCAATATTTGGTACTCCGGTTCTTGATGACATGGCAAAAAATGGTGTTATGGCCGAAAGGCTGATACCCTCCTTTCCGACGAAGACCTTTCCCAATCATTATTCCATTGCCACAGGATTATACCCTGATCATCACGGCCTGGTGAATAACAGTTTCTATGCTCCAGATCTTGACCTCGTATACAGGATCGGAGACCGCAAAATGGTTGAGAACGGTGCCTTCTATGGCGGTGAACCTGTGTGGAACACTGCCCGGAAAGCGGGACTAAAAACGGCATCCTTCTACTGGGTAGGCTCAGAGGCCCCGATCCAGGGTATGCAGCCCGACCGCTGGAGGAGTTATGATGATGAGGTTCCTTTCGGTGACCGCGTAGACACTGTTATCAAGTGGCTCTCACTACCCCAACGCCAGCGTCCTCACCTTATCACGCTTTACTTTGAGGAGCCCGACGCAGTTGGTCACCAGTACGGTCCCCTCTCTTCGGAGACAGGATCGATGGTCAGAAGTCTTGACAGTCTCATCGGGGTTCTTCGTCATGGAATAGACAAACTGCCTCATGCTGACAAGATCAACCTGATTGTTCTTTCTGACCATGGGTTAGGAGAGATAGACGCCGCGCGGTATAATTACATCTTTGACACATTGCCTGAGAGATTGGTAGAGAGGATATATGGCGGCACCCCGGTCTGGGCTGTTGAGCCCTCAGAAGGCATGACAGACAGCGTGTTATATTATCTTAATCTTCAGCATAAGATAAAAGCCTACAGGAGGGATGAATTGCCTGCCCACCTCAATTACGGTACTCATCACCGCATACCTGAAGTGGTTCTCATTGCTGACCCGGGTTGGATTGCCGGTGTCAGGCCTTCACCTTCAGGCTACAACAGGGGAGACCATGGGTATGACTGGCGATGGAAGGATATGCATTCAATCTTTTATGCGGAAGGACCGGCTTTCAAAAAGGAGTTCAAAGTTGATACACTCTTCAATATTGATGTATATAATGTTATTACAAGAGTGCTGGGCATTACCCCCGCTCCAAATGACGGCAATAATTTGAGGATATCACCTCTCTTCAGGGAGTACTGAGTTTACAAAATCGATATTTCTTCTGATCATTTTATAACCTGTGCGCCTTATAGCTGATGCCTTAAAGATCTTTTTGAAGTCATCGGCGGTCATTGCATTCCATTCGGACTTTGTTATGGCAGCAATGTTGTAATCGGGAACAAGCTCCCTGTCTGAATATGGGAAAGTCTTACCGTTCCATGGGCAGACCTCCTGGCACCGGTCACAACCGAATATCATATTTTCGAATTTACCGGTGAATTCTTCAGGCAGATCTCCCTTATGTTCAATTGTCAGGTAAGAGATGCAACGGGTCGCATTAATTGTACGGTCGGCACATATGGCCCCTGTGGGGCATGCTTCAACACAGAGGGTGCATGTACCGCAGCGATCCCTTGAAGAGGCGTTATCATAAATCAGTTCTGCTGTTGATATGATCTCGCCCAGGAATAGGAACGAACCTATGTCCTTATTTATAAGCAGGCTGTTACGTCCGCGCCATCCCAGGCCTGCACGGATAGCCCATGACTTTTCGCTGACCGGTGCTGAATCGCAGAAAGCCCGGCTAATGGTCTCCGGCAACTCTTTCTTAATAAACTTCATTACACGGTTCAGTTTGTCTTCCACTACCTGATGATAATCCCTTACCCTCGCATAGCGGCTGATAAAGTAATTGCGTGAACTGTTTGAAAGGTCGGCACTGTAGTAACGAATACCGGCCACGATTACTGACTTTGCCCCCTCTACCAGTGAAGTAATGTCACCCCGCTTATCAGAGTTACGTTCCATAAACCGCATGGTGCCACTTTTCCCTGATGCGATCCAGTCACTAATATGCTGGGCGTCTTCATGATGCGAAGCAGCAGGAGCGATACCTGAAATATCAAAACCTTCCTGATGAAGCAGTTCTTTTATCTTCCATGTAAGGGCAATTTTACGGGCATCAGTCATGATGATTATTCTAAAGGAACCCCAATTCCAGTTTTGCCTCTTCAGTAAGCATGCTGCGATCCCATGGAGGACTAAAGGTTAATTTCAGGTCACACTCCCTGACTCCCCTGGTGCCTGCAACTTTGTATTTCACCTCCTCGACAAGCTCCTCGGCCATCGGGCAGCTCGGGGCTGTAAGTGTCATGGTGATATGGGCGATCTCATCTTCATCGACCCTGATTTCATAAATCAGCCCAAGATCATAGATATTTACCGGGATCTCCGGATCAAATATACTCTTGAGCACACCAACAATGCGTGCTTCTGTCTCCTGTATCTCCTGTGTTGTCATTTGTGTTCATGTTTAGATTTGAATGCAAGGGCATATAGCCTCATCTGTTTCATCATCGCCAGCAGTCCGTTTGATCTCGTGGGAGAGAGGTTCTGCCGCAGGCCTATCCTGTCGATGAAGTATATGTCTGCACCAATAATTTCGTCAGGTGTGCGGCCGGAGAAGACCTTGACAAGCAGAGCCACTATTCCCCTTGTTATAAGGGCGTCACTGTCTGCGCTGAAGATTATTATGCCTTCTTTGAATTCAGGATATAGCCACACCTTGCTCTGGCACCCCTCAATAATGTAGTCAGGTATTTTATACGATGGATCAAAGGGAGGGAGCGTACGGCCCAGTTCAATAAGGTATTCGTACCTCTCCATCCAGTCGCTGAAGACTGAGAAATCATCAATGATCTGATCCTGTATTTCGTTAATATTCATATCGGGGCTGTTAACCAAACATTTCCGTTACCTTTCTGACACCATCAATTAGTGCATCGATCTCTTCCTCAGTGTTGTAGAAGGCGATGGAGGCGCGGATTGTGCCGGAAATATCGAACCGTTCCATCACCGGCTGTGCACAGTGGGTTCCGGTTCTTACTGCAATGCCCATCTTATCAAGTATCATGCCTGCGTCATACTGGTGTATATCGCCAGGCAGGAAAGATACCACGGAAACTTTCCGTGGTGCTGTACCATAGATACGTATTCCGCTGACTGATGACAGGCCGGCAGTTGCGCTTGCCAGGAGAGCCTGCTCTCTCTCTTCCACTGCTTCCCTGCCCAGGGCTGTAAGGTAATCAAGCGCTGCTGCAAGGCCTATTGCCCCGGTGAAGTTTGTGGTGCCCGCTTCAAACTTGAACGGCAAGTCATTATAGGTGGTCTGCCTGAAACTGACTGTGGCGACCATATCACCTCCGCCCTGGTATGGAGGTAGTTCATTCAGCAGTTTCTCCCTGCCGTAAAGGACACCGATCCCGTTCGGGCCATACACCTTATGTCCGGAGAAGACAAAAAAGTCACAGTCAATATCTGTTACGTCGACCACTCCATGCTGGATGCTTTGTGCACCGTCAACAAGCACAGGTATTCCATTTCTGTGGGCTTCGGCAACGATCTCCTTCACCGGGTTTATGGTACCCAGAACGTTTGAGGCATGAGTGACTGCAACGATTCGTGTACGTTCCGTAATCAGACTCCGATAGGCTTCGAGGTCAAGCAATCCTTCGTCAGTAAAGGGGATGACCTTCAGCACTGCTTTTTTTCTTCCGCAGAGCATCTGCCAGGGAACGATATTGGCATGGTGCTCCATCTCGCTCACTATGATCTCATCTCCCTCCCTGACATATTTCTCACCGAATGAAAAAGCGACAGCATTTATTGATGCTGTTGCTCCCGCGGTAAAGATAATCTCCTCTTTCCTTCGGGCATTAATGAACGCCCTGACAGTCTCACGGGCTGATTCGTATCTGTCTGAGACTATATCAGACAAAAAATGCACTCCGCGATGTACATTTGCATTGGCACTACGGTACAGTTGGTCCATCAGTTGTATCACCTGCTCAGGCTTTTGAGTGGTTGCACCGTTGTCAAGGTATATCAGCGGCAGACCGTGAACCTTCATTGAAAGTATCGGAAAGTCAGCCCTTATCTCTTCTATGCTCTTAGCGAGTTTCATACAGGTAATCAGTTGCATTGTATTGCGCAGGAGGCGCACCTTGATAGCTCACCGCGCAGGCGCTGCATGACAAGCGTGTCAATGCGGTCGCGCAGGGCTTCAATAGGGATGTTCTGGATTACGTCATGAGCAAAGCCAAACATTAGCATCAGTCTTGCTTCGCGGGCGTCAATACCCCTGGACCGCAGGTAGAACAGGGCATTCTCATCAAGCTGCCCGACAGTTGCTCCGTGACTGCATTTTACATCATCTGCAAATATCTCAAGCTGTGGCTTGGTATCCATTCTTGCCTCTTCGGAAAGAAGGATATTATTGTTGCTCTGGTATGCATTTGTTCCCTGGGCTATCTGTCGCACCATGATGCGTCCGTTAAAGGCTCCGCTGGCGTTATCATCGAGTACTCCCTTGAAGAGCTGTGTGCTGTTGCAGTGCGGCGCTGCATGATCAATCTTAACAAAGCTGGCTACATGCTGGTGCTTGTCTGCGAGAAAGAGGCCAAATGAGTGTGTCTCGGCATTCTCTCCTTCAAGGAGATGCCAGGTGGCGTTGCGGACGAGACCTCCATGGAGTGTGATATTATTAGAGGAGGCAAAGCTGTCGCGCTCCTGGTGAATGAAAGTGTGGGTCAGCTTGGCCGAGTTGTTGTGTTGGTTCTGAACTCTTACGATCTCAAAGCGGGCATTGCGGTTTACGAATACCTCGGTTACTGTGTTAGTAAGGAAATGCTGTGGTGAGAGTGCATGGTCACATACAAGAAGATTGAGCTGTGCCCCCTCTTCGACGACAATGAGATTTCGATCCTGAACAAAGATATCCTTCTCTGAATGAAGAAGGTTTACGATCTGTATTGGTTTTGTATAGACAGTGTTTCTTGGTGCATAGATGAACAGCCCATCAGAAGCAAGTGCGGTATTGAGAGGTACCAGGCCGTCGGTTTCATTATCGACGTAACGGTTATAATGCTTCTCCACCATTGCTGGGAATTGCTTCACTGCGGCCCTCAGACTCCCGACCCATATTCCTCCGGGCAACATTATGAGACCCTTGTCACCATGAGGGAAGAATCCGTTCAGGAGAACCATGTTCCATACATCCAGGTCTTGCACCTCGCAATGGAATTTCTCAGCCTCCCTGAAGTCTTCTTCCACTGGAAGATAGTAGCCCTGGTAGTCATGGCTGAGGTATTTCTCAAGGTTTGTGTATCTGTAGGCTTCATTCTTCCGGTCAGGTATTCCCAGGCGGATGAAATCACTATATGCTCCTTCGCGGTGCCTGTTGAGGAGCTCCGGTGATTCCTTCCGGAAACCATCACGGCTTGCAGCATAGAGTGCTGAAAACCTGGTTATCACTTCTGGCCTGTAGTCCATGACTCTGCGCTTACTTCTGCTTCCTTCCTTATCCAGTCGTATCCTCGCTCCTCAAGTTCAAGAGCCAGTTCAGGTCCGGCCGATCTGACGATGCGGCCGTCATAAAGCACGTGAACATGGTCCGGTACTATATAGTCGAGCAGTCTCTGATAGTGTGTAATGACTATCACCGATGTATCGGGTCTGCGAATCTTGTTGACGCCATTGGCGACAATACGCAGTGCATCTATATCAAGCCCTGAGTCTGTCTCGTCGAGGAGAGCCAACCTGGGTTCGAGCATCGCCATCTGGAAGATCTCATTTTTCTTCTTCTCTCCTCCTGAAAATCCCTCATTGACACTCCTGTTTGTCAGGGCTGAGTCTATCTCAACCAGCTCTTTCTTTTCGCGCATCTGGCGCAGAAATTCCGATGCGCTGAGCGGATCCTGCCCACGGTGTTTACGCTGCTCATTTATAGCAGTCTTCATAAAGTTGACCATGCTTACACCGGGTATCTCAATAGGATACTGGAACGAGAGGAAGATACCTTCACGGGCTCTCTCTTCCGGTGACATCTCAAGCAGGTTACGGCCTTCGAAAGTTACCGTACCATGTGTCACCGTTGCTATCTCACGTCCTGTCAGTACGGAGGCAAGGGTGCTCTTACCGCTACCGTTGGGACCCATGATGGCATGTATCTCTCCCGGTTTCACCTCCAGGTTTAGACCTTTGAGGATCTCTTTGTTGTCAATCGAGGCTTTAAGTTCTTTTATCTGTAACAGAAAATCGTTTTTCATATCGTAATTAAAGTAAATTCATTTTAACCAACGCTGCCTTCAAGGCTTATCTGCAGAAGTTTTTGTGCTTCAACGGCAAACTCCATCGGCAGCTTATTAATAACCTCACGAGCATAGCCATTGACTATCAGTCCAATAGCATCCTCTGTCGAAATACCTCGCTGGTTGCAGTAGAATATCTGGTCTTCACCGATGCGTGATGTTGTAGCTTCATGTTCAACTATTGCGGAGGGGTTGTCAACCTCTATATAGGGGAATGTGTGAGCCCCGCATTTGTCTCCAAGGAGAAGCGAGTCACACTGGGAGAAGTTTCTTGCACCCTGAGCTTTTTTAAGAACCTTGACCAGTCCACGGTAACTGTTCTGTCCGAACCCGGCCGAGATACCTTTCGAAACAATGGTGCTCCTGGTATTTTTACCGATATGGATCATCTTGGTTCCGGTGTCAGCCTGCTGGTGGTTGTTGGTGACAGCCACAGAGTAGAACTCACCTATGCTGTTATCACCACGAAGGATGCATGAAGGATATTTCCATGTCACCGCTGAACCCGTCTCTACCTGTGTCCATGATATCTTTGAGTCATCACCTTTGCATAACCCTCTTTTAGTGACGAAGTTAAAGATACCTCCTTTACCCTCCTTATCTCCGGGGTACCAGTTCTGGACCGTGCTGTATTTGACCTCTGCACCCCTTTCAGCTACGATCTCAACTACCGCCGCATGGAGCTGGTTCTCGTCACGCATAGGTGCAGTACACCCCTCAAGATAACTGACATATGACTCTTCGTCGGCAATAAGAAGTGTCCGCTCAAACTGACCTGTATTGGAAGCGTTGATACGGAAATAAGTTGATAGTTCCATCGGGCATCTGACCCCCTTGGGGATGTAGCAGAATGAGCCGTCTGAAAAGACCGCAGAGTTAAGTGTTGCGAAGAAATTATCTGTATGGGGTACCACAGAGGCAAGATATTTCTGCACCAGTGTGGGATGCTCTTTCACAGCCTCCGAAAATGAGCAGAAAATAATGCCCATCTCTGCCAGAGTCTCGCGGAATGTGGTCTTGACAGATATAGAATCCATAACAGCATCCACTGCCACGCCTGTAAGATGCTTCTGTTCTTCAAGGGGTATGCCCAGCTTATCAAATGTCCTCAACAGTTCGGGGTCAACGTCGCTAAGGCTTGAAGGAGCTATTTTCTGCCTTGGTGCTGCATAGAATATTATATCCTGGTAATGTATCTCGGGGATCTTCAGATTAGCCCACTGGGGCATTTTCATTGTCTGCCAGTGACGGAAAGCCTTCAGGCGGAACTCCAAAAGCCACTCTGGCTCCTCCTTCTTTGAGGAGATGAGCCTTACTACATCTTCATTAAGGCCAGCCGGAATAACATCGGTTTCAATATCGGTCACAAAACCGTATTTATATTCACCTGATGTTACCTCGTCCAGTACCTTATCCTGATCGTTTTCCATAAGAGATTCTCTTGATAATCCACACTTACTCAACAAGCCTGAAGAAGTAAAGTTCTGTTGATGCGGGCTAAACAGCGCAAAATTACATAAAAATGACGATTGCAGTGTTTTCAATCAATGATAAAGCAGGTGATACAAAATAGAGACAGGTCTCAGACATGTCTTTATCTTGCTGTAATGAAGTACTGATAAGGGTTTAACATTCCGTGTGACATGATCTGGAATCCGGACGAGGCTATTTCACCGAGTGCCTCTTTCATGGCGATACGGTGGTCGGGTGGTGGACCCATGGGTGACTGTACCTTCGCCCAGTCAACTACAGCAAGTGTTCCTGAAGGCTTCGTAATACGCCTGATCTCAGCCATGTAAGTACTGCGGTCATCGATCTCATGATATACAAAAGCCAGGAATGTCATGTCAGCTGTGTCATCATCAATAGGGAGGCTGTTATGGGGTGTAAGTATCGTTTCAATCTCAGCGCCCTCCTGAAAAGCCCTTTGCCGGAGGTGATCAAGCATCTCCTGTGACAGGTCTGCAGCAATGACCCTTCCGGTACGACCAGTGATCCTGGTGGCGGGGAGTGCAAAATAGCCGGCGCCGGCTCCTATATCAACAAATGTGTCTCCCTCCTTCAGACCAAGCATGAGAAGGGTCTTCTCAGGAGGGATCAATTCTCTGCGCTCAGGGTTATCAAGGCGGTTCAGATGTTGTGGATCGAATATGTGCGGCATATGTTTAATGAATTTGCTGTAATTTATGGTAGAGACAGGTCTCAGACCTGTCTCTACCTACCCGGATATAACCACGAAATCTATTTTTTGTTTATGATGAGGGCCCCTATAACGCCGGGCACCCATGCACATAAGGTGAGGAGGAAGACAATCAGTATTGATCCGCAACCCTTGTCAAGAACAGCCAGGGGAGGAAATAGAATACATAATAAAACCCGCCAGAAAGACATTTTAATTTGCGATTTACGATTTACGATTTACGATTTATGCGAAGGTATAAAATTATGCAGTTCGGTTATTCATTTTTCCTCCGGAACATTTTCTCTCAGAAGATGGTCAGCGGCCTGGAGTATTTTCAGCCTCAGGTCAGCGGGATAACCAGGATGCTCTTCAAGAAATTTTTCAACCATCTCTCTGGCTGCTTGTGAGTGGTGACCCGCAAGGGTGGCTGATATCCATCCGCCGGGGAAAAAGATGTCTCCTGTGCTTTTTATCTCTTCGACCATCTCAAGCGATGGCGGGATGTAATGTAGTGAGCTGTCTGCAACGAAAGAGTGGTTAAGGTAACCTAATGCCTCCAGCACCCAGGGTTCATGCTCACGGTTGACGGGATCGCGGAGGCTGTTGAAAAAGTCGTCGCGTACATTCAGGTTTGCTGATACTGAAGGCACAACAAAGTCAAACCTGGCGATCCTATCTTTATTAGTTATCCGCTCACGCTGGGTTAAAAGTATTTTATCACTCTTATCATGACGCCACAAAGAGAGTCTGAGTGCCAGTGTGCAGAGTTCATCTTCGCTGAGTTTCAACTTGCCCGGCATCAATGAGCCCCTCCATATAAGCTCAAGACGGTCAACTCCCGGATAGGTGAATGCTATTTCGCTGTAGAGGTTAAACCATGTGCGCTGTTCCGGGAGTTGTTCAGCGGCAGACAGTTTATTCCAGATAAACTTCTGGGCTATGCCGCTTACCCTGAGACGCTCTTCCTGTGTAAGATAATTCCAGAAAACGGAAGAAAACCTTCCTGTCAGGTAATTTCGGAGCTGCGGATCAGTCTCTCTGTCAAGTGCTAAGAACAATGAAGACAAAACTGTATTGTGATCTACAGTTCCGTTAATCATGTTTTCATACATATTAACCCATAAGATGCCCCTGAGCAAGGGGTCGTCAACTACACTGATGCTGTCAGTGAGATATTGCAGGGAGAGGGAGTCAAACAGGAATGTTCCGTAGGCCATTCCTGACAGGTCAGGGACGATGAAGAGAGGCATCTCCGGTACTCTGATGAATGACTTCCTGTTGCCCGGGATTATTTCGCCGGTTACAGTGTCAGAATGTGTTATGACCATAGATTTCAGGCTCTGAGGCCAGTGTCTGATGCCGCCTGAAGGATCCTCTTCGCTAAAGCTCACCTTGTAACCAGCAGAATCAGAAGTAACTTCCGTCCTGACCACCGGCATGCCTTCCTCTCTCATCCACATCCTGCTCCACTCTTCGAGCGGTGTGTCCGATACCTCCTCAAGGATGGCTACCAGGTCATCCCATCCGGCATTGCCCCATGAGTACTCTTTTAGATAAGCTTTGAGTCCCTCCTGCAATGCCTCTTCCCCGGTGATCTGCTCAAGATGACGCATCACTATTGGTGCCTTGTTGTATATTATAGGCCCATAAAGTGAGCCTGCATTTTTCATATTGTCAAGCTGCTGGATAACCGGGTTGGAGCCACGGGTACGGTCAACAGAGTAGGCAGCAGGGTATCTTGAGAGAAAGAAACGGAGTTCGTGATTTATATCGGGGAAATCCGGGTTTACAATCTTGTCGGCCATATACCCGGCAAACACTTCTTTCAGCCAGACATCATCAAACCATTTCATCGTTACCAGGTCGCCAAACCAGATATGAGATGTCTCATGGGCAATGAGCGAGGCACGCGATAATCTTTCATTGAGAGTGGGTGAGTCTTCAAGAAGGAGAGAGGAGGCACGGTAGAATATTGAGCCCGGGTGCTCCATCCCGCTGTACTGAAAAGAGGGTATCAGCACAAATCCGAATTTATTAAAAGGGTATTGTATTCCACTATATTTCTCGAGCCACCTGATTGAATTCAGATGAAGACGGAAGATCTCGTCGACATTGTTCTCAATGTATTCCGGACGGGTCTCGCGGTGGAGCATCTCCATCTTTACACCATCAATCTCTTTTCTGATGAGATCAAACTTGCCAGCCGCAAAGGCAAAGAGGTAAGTGCTTATGGGTTCAGTCTGAGAAAAGTGTAATATGACATTTTTTTCAGTTGTGTCACTGCTGACGACAGGGCTATTTGACATAGCCCTGTATCCGGGTGGAATGTCAAGGGTGAGAATGTAGCGCGCCTTTATATCAGGCTGGTCAAAGCAGGGAAATGCTGTTGATGCCCGGTCAGGGACGAACAGGGTATACAGGAAGTCATTGTTGCGGTTCAGTGACATGTCTCCTGCACGGAATTGCGCTTCAATCTTGTTATAGCTTTTCTTCAGGTATTTCACAGGGATCACTATATGTCCGCTGTTTATCTCCGGGGAGATAATTTTTCCATTGACAACCAGAGACTTAAAATCCTCTCCCGGGACTCTGAAGTCAAGAAGGAGGGGTTCTTGTCTTGATCTTAGTGTAAATTCAATTGTTGCCTGACCATCGATAGGTTTTTCCCTGGTATCCGGAATGATAAAAGTTAACCTGTAACTTACATCTTCTATTGTTGCCTTCCGATAAATGGCAAGCAGTTTCGAAACTCCTTCCTCTTTATACTTTTCCTCGTCAAAGGGTTTGCAAGACACTACTGACAATCCGGCAATTATTATCAGCAAGGCTATGGCAGGGAATGACAGGGCTCTATTCATTGTTACAGTGATAGCGTTATCAAAAGACAATCAATGCAGTTACAACAGACCTGCCTTTCGGATGTCAATTCTCGTTAAGTGTTTCCGGAGGCATCAGTCAGTCACTTTCACTGCCTTATCCTCACTTTGCCAGAGTCCGTGCTTGGTACATACGGCCATGGCACTGAGGTTCATGGATACATCCGGCGCAACAATGAAAAAGTCAACCTCAAAGTGGGTCGGCAGCTTTCCGTTTACCCCTGCTGCATAACGTGCCTCAGCCATCAGAGTCTCACGGTTCCACAGTTGCAGCACACTGATGAAGTGATCATGGTCATCAGGGTGCGCATACTCTTCTCCCATACGGACCTTAACCATGAATTTCTCTCCTCTCCTCACAGTGTCAGGGCAGATTACATGAGGCATGTGGCGGTCAAGATAATCCCGCATTACCTCCTTTTCTTCCTTTTCTATCTCAATGGCTTTGAATACTCTTGGCATAACTTGTTTCTTATAGTAACAAAAGAAAAATTGTTTTGATCAAATTATAATCACGTAAATTTAATCAGATTTTGGAATGAAAAAGTATGAACAAGAGTTAAACAAAAGAGTCATTCCTTTGTTTTTTTACAAAGATAAGCCGGTGTTACCGGAATAACAGACCAAATAATTCAAATCGTGATATTTACAATGTGTTAAAATTTGATATGATATTTTTATTTTCTTGTAACTGATTTAAGGGGATCATTCCCGTTTAATGTTCAATAAACAGATTCTTAAAATTTTTTCTGAGAATGAAGCATGATGTATTGATTGTTGGTGGCGGAGTAAGTGGTACGGCACTTCTATATACACTGAGCAAGTATACTGATATAAAGAATATCGCTCTTATTGAAAAGTATTCTGACTTCGGCCTTGTAAATTCATCTCCACGGATGAACAGTCAGACACTTCATTTTGGTGATATAGAAACGAACTATACGCTCGAAAAGGCGCGAAAGGTAAAGCGCTATGCTGATATGGTGATGCATTACCTCGAGACCGAGAAATCTCTCAAGGGAGATGAAGGACTTTTCATCAAGGTGCCCAAGATGGTTCTGGCTGTCGGGAAGGATCAGGTAAAGACGCTCAGCGAGAGGTTTCCCTCATTCGGGCAGCTGTTTCCGAAGCTGAAAATGATTGGCAGGGAGGAGATTGGAAAGATAGAACCCAGGATACTGGAAGGACGCGATCCCGACCAGGAACTGCTGGCGTTTCTGACTGAGGATGGATATACGGTTGACTTCAGAAAACTAAGCCACTCCTTTGTAAAGAATGCAAGAGTGTATAATCCTGATATTACCGTTCGCCTCTCAACAAGGGTTGAGAAACTAACATGGGAAGGTGATTATTACAGGGTCAGGACAGACAAGGGTGAGTGTGAGGCAGCAGCTGTTGTCGTTACTGCCGGAAGCCACAGTCTCAAGTTTGCCAAGTCACTCGGGTATGGCAAGGGATTTTCAATTCTTTCCATGTCGGGAAGCTTTTACACGGGCCCGAGAGTTCTCAACGGCAAAGTATATACTATGCAGATACCCAGGCTTCCGTTTGCTGCAGTGCATGGCGACCCGGAAGTACATAACGAAAATATCACTCGCTTTGGTCCTACCGCAAAACCGATATTCTTTCTTGAGAGATACAACTGGTCAACTTTCTGGGAATACTGGCAGACCTTCGGGTTCAGGATCGCAACCATCAGGAGCATAATTAAAATAACTTCAGACAGTGTGATATTCAGGTATCTGCTTAAAAATGTTGTCTATGACTTTCCGTGGATTGGGAAGAGGGCATTTATGAAGGAGATCAGGAAGATCGTTCCGAATGTTAAACCTGAGGAGATAAAATTTGCCAAGAGGGTGGGAGGCACCAGACCGCAGATTATCAACAACGAGACGAAAAAACTTGAGCTCGGGGAAGCTAAGATACTTGGCGAAAAGATAATTTTCAATATAACACCATCACCCGGTGCTTCAACATGCCTGGGTAACGCTTTTGAGGACACTACAAAGTTGATGGGATTCCTCTCCAACAGGTTTATCTTTAAGAGTGATCAGTTTGAAAAAGATCTTGTCACACGGGAAAACGGTTAAAATCCTTCGAGATATGTATCTAAATCCTGAAATAATAAAATCATATTACGAAAGGCTGCCAGGGCTCATCGCGGAGATCAGAAAAAAGCTGAACAGGCCTCTCGCACTTAGTGAGAAGATATTGTATTCACACCTGTTTGACAAAGCCAGCCTCAGATCATTCAGTCGCGGTGTCGATTATGTTGAATTTACACCTGACAGGGTAGCTATGCAGGATGCCACTGCACAGATGGCGCTTCTGCAGTTCATCATGGCAGGAAAAGATGCCTCTGCGGTACCTGCCTCGGTACACTGCGATCATCTTATTATGGCGAAAACAGGTTCAGCTGATGATCTTCGGAATGCCAATGTCACAAACAAGGAGGTATTTGATTTTCTGAGTTCCATCTGTGACAAATATGACATCGATTTCTGGAAGCCGGGAGCGGGCATTATCCATCAGATCGTGCTTGAGAATTATGCATTTCCGGGTGGAATGATGATAGGCACTGATTCTCACACTGTTAATGCCGGAGGCCTCGGAATGATAGCTATAGGTGTTGGAGGGGCTGATGCTGTTGATGTAATGGCAGGAATGGGATGGGAGCTGAAGTTCCCGAAACTTATAGGGGTCAGATTAACCGGAAAGCTTAACGGATGGACCTCGGCAAAAGACATTATACTGAAAGTATCAGGATTACTGACTGTAAAAGGAGGCACCGGATCAGTCATCGAGTACTTTGGGGAAGGTGCTGAGGCTCTCTCGTGCACGGGGAAGGCTACCATATGCAACATGGGGGCAGAGGTAGGTGCCACGTGTTCTATCTTCGGGTATGATAAGGCTATGTCAAAGTACCTTGCCTCAACCGGCCGTAAAGAGATAGCGAGCCTGGCAGAGATTGTAAAGGAGCATCTTACGGCTGACCCTGAGGTTTATGCGAACCCCGAAGAATATTTTGATCAGCTTATAGAAATAAATTTATCTGAGCTTGAGCCATACATCAACGGTCCTTTCACTCCTGATCTCGCCACTCCCATTTCGGAAATGAAGAAGGTGGCAGTGCAGAACGGCTGGCCTCTGAAGGTTGAGGTAGGCCTCATCGGATCATGCACAAACTCATCATATGAGGATATATCACGTGCTGCCTCAGTTGCAGCAGACGCCCTCAAGAAGGGTCTTTTAGCCAAATCACAGTATACAATCACTCCCGGGTCTGAGCAGATAAGAGCGATTTCAGAGAGGGACGGTTATCTTGCTATCTTCGAAAAGCTGGGAGGGAGAGTCTTTGCGAATGCTTGCGGTCCGTGCATAGGGCAATGGGACAGGGAAGGTGCTGATAGGAAGGAGATCAATACCGTCGTCCATTCATTTAACAGGAACTTTGCAAAGAGAACTGACGGTAACCCTAATACTCATGCATTTGTAGCCTCGCCTGAGATTGTCACAGCCCTGGCAATAGCAGGTGATCTCACATTCAATCCTGTAACCGACTATCTTACCAACTCCAGGGGAGAGAAGGTGAAGCTCGCCGAGCCTTCAGGATTCGACCTTCCGCCAGAGGGTTTTATTAACATAGAGGAGGGATTTCAGAAACGCTCTGAAGACAAGAGCCGTGTCTCAGTAAGGATTGACCCCGCATCGGAGAGACTACAGTCACTGACACCTTTCCCTGCCTGGGATGGTATGGATTTTACCGGCTTGCATCTTCTTATCAGGGCAAAGGGAAAGTGCACTACTGATCATATATCAATGGCCGGATTTTGGCTCAAGTACCGCGGACACCTTGACAATATCTCGAACAATTACATGATAGGTGCTGTAAATTCGTATAACGACCAGACAAACAGTATTCTGAACCAGGTGACAGGGAAGTATGAACCGGTGCCGCAGGTGGCAAGATTTTACAAGTCACAGGGAGCCGGGTCTGTTGTCATTGGTGAGGAGAACTTCGGCGAGGGCTCTTCACGTGAGCATGCTGCAATGGAGCCACGATTCCTCAATGTGAAGGCAGTTCTCGTCAAGTCATTTGCCAGGATACATGAGACAAACCTCAAGAAGCAGGGACTTCTTGCTCTTACCTTTACCGATAAGTCTGACTATGATAAAATTTGTGAGACAGACAGGATTGATATCGTTGGTCTCAGTGATCTGAAGCCTGGCAAACAGATCAAAATAATACTTTTCCATGCAGACGGACGGAAGGAGACAATTTATGCGAACCATTCCTATAATGAGACACAGATAGGATGGTTCAGGGCAGGTAGCGCACTAAACCTGATAAGAAACAAAAAATAGAATCTAATATATGCCTGAAAAGATTAAAATTACAAGCGGTAAATTAATTGTTCCTGACAATCCTGTGATTCCGTTTATAGAGGGAGACGGCACAGGGAGGGACATTTGGCGTGCATCCGTGAGGATTTTTGATGCAGCTGTTGAAGAGGCCTACAATGGGAAGAGGAGAGTTGCATGGAAGGAGGTCCTTGCAGGCGAAAAGTCTTTTAAGCTTACCGGAAACTGGCTGCCTGAAGAGACCCTGACAGCATTCAGGGAATACCTGGTAGGTATCAAGGGCCCTCTCACCACTCCTGTTGGAGGAGGTATGAGATCTCTCAACGTGGCATTACGGCAGGTGCTTGATCTTTATACTTGCTACAGGCCTGTCAGATACTTCAGCGGCGTGCCCAGTCCTGTCAGAAACCCGGAAAACGTAAACATGCATATCTTCAGGGAGAATACCGAGGATATATATGCAGGTATAGAGTATATGAACGGAACCCCCGAAGCCGACAGAGTCAAGAAATTCCTGTTGGGTGAAATGGGCGTGAAGTCTATCAGGTTTCCTGACACAGCCTCAATTGGTATTAAGCCCGTCTCGGTTGAGGGTTCGGAGAGGCTGATAAGGCAGGCGATCATCTTTGCCGTTAAACGTAAGCTGCCGTCTGTTACACTGGTACATAAAGGTAACATCATGAAATATACCGAAGGGGCATTCATGAAATGGGGGTATGCCCTGGCAGAGAGGGAATTCGGAGAAAAGGTATTCACATGGAACCAGCATAAAACGATAACCGATGAGAAGGGAGAAGCTGCTGCCAATGAGGCGCAGAAAAATGCAGAGTTGGCCGGAAAGATCATCATCAAGGATGTCATAGCCGATGCATTCCTGCAGCAGATACTTACCAGACCGGCTGAATATTCGGTCATAGCCACCCTGAATCTCAACGGCGATTATATCTCTGATGCTCTTGCTGCTATTGTTGGTGGTATAGGCATTGCCCCGGGGGCAAACATAAATTATGAGACAGGGCATGCAATATTTGAGGCAACCCACGGCACCGCACCAAAATATGCTGACCAGGATAAGGTCAATCCGGGTTCCGTAGTTCTTTCAGGTGCATTGATGTTTGAATATATGGGCTGGGATGAGGCGGCCCGGAAGATATACGAGGGTCTTGAAAAGACAATACAGAGCAAAAAGGTGACATATGATTTTCACCGGCTGACAGAGAATGCAACACTCCTTAAAACCTCGGAGTTTGCAGATGCAATAATCTCATCCATTAAAAATTGATAGATAAAACAGTTATGATCATGGAAAAAAGTAAAATCATATCAAAGCTGGAACCGGCAGTAAGAAAATCATGCGAAATTGACAATACCCTGTTCGAGAAACATGATGTTAAGCGAGGGCTTCGTAATGCCGATGGTTCAGGTGTGCTTGTCGGACTGACCAATATCGGGCAGGTGATCGGATACAAGAAGGAAAATGACAAGGTCGTTGCAGTTCCGGGGAGATTGTTATACAGGGGAATTGAGATTGAAGATATTGTTGCCGGATTCCAGAGGGACAACAGGCACGGTTATGACGAAACGGTATTCCTGCTTCTTACCGGAAAGCTTCCCGATTCTGAGGAGCTAAAGGAGTTCTCGGCATATCTGGCAACTTTACGAAGCCTTCCTGACCATTTTACAAAGGATATGATACTGTCAATGAAGGGAAGGGATGTACTAAATATTCTTGCCCGTTCTGTCCTGGGGTTATATACTCTTGATGAACATCCTGACAGCATTGCTCTCGAGAATATGATAAAACAGTCGCTGAATCTTATTGCCAAATTCCCTACAATTGTTGCATATTCATACCAGGCCCTTAGACACCTTTACAAAGGCAAGACATTGTCAATAAGGCATCCTCAGCCTGAGCTGACAACAGCCGAGAATTTTCTCTATCTGATTAAGGGTGACTGCAATGGATTCTCGAAGCTTGAGGCTGACCTGCTTGACCTCCTGCTTGTTCTTCATGCCGAGCACGGTGGCGGAAACAACTCAACCTTTACAATGAGAGTGACAAGCTCTTCAGAGACTGATATTTACTCATCGGTTACATCAGCTATCGGATCACTTAAAGGGCCATTGCACGGCGGAGCAAATATCAGGGCGCTTGAGATGATGGAGAATATCAAGGCCAACGTCAAAAACTGGAAGGATGAGGAAGAGGTAACCCAATACCTTCTCAAAATACTGAACAAGAAAGCAAATGACATGTCAGGAAAGATCTATGGCATTGGTCATGCTGTCTATACGATTTCTGACCCGCGAGCCTCAATACTTAAGACCAAAGCCAGGGAACTGGCAATTGAAAAGGGACGTCTAGACGAGTTTGAGCTATATGCCCTTGTTGAGAAACTGACCCCTGAGGTATTCAGGGTCTTTAAAGGAGAGAAATCTACAAAGGTCGTTTGTATCAATGTGGACTTCTATTCAGGTTTCGTCTATTCTATGCTTGATATTTCCAAGGAGTTATACACACCTCTGTTTGCGATCGGAAGGGTATCAGGATGGACCACTCACCGCATTGAGGAACTCACATTTTCTGCCAAGAGGATCATACGCCCTGCATTTATGAATGTCTACGGGCAGAGGGAATATGTACCTCTTGGTGAGCGTCATCACGATAATTAACATAAATAAAAAAAATATGTCAGAACTGGTACATAAATGTATAGATAACGGTTTCAATCAGCTCCTTGACGGAAATCTTAAGGAAGCAGCCGAGTGTTTTGAAAAGAGCCACGGGGAACATCCCGATAACCTGCATATGATGCTTGAACTCGCCAACATATACTACATGCTCGGCGAGCTTACAAAATCGATAAGCTATTATGAGAAGATCCTTGTATTGAGACCTGAGAGTCCGTATATTCTCTACAGGATGGGTACCGCGATGTACAGGGCCACCAGTTTTACTGATGCCGTGCATGTCTTCAACAGGATTCTGGTGTCGGGCAAATACCTGCCGATGACATATCTCTGGCTGGGGCTCTGTTATTATCATCTTGGCAAGGAGGAGCAGAGCATCGCATCCTATAGAAAGCTTATCGAACATTGTCCTGAGACGGTGATGGCCAACTACTACATGGGTGTGGCGCTCAAATCGTCGGGGAAATATGATGAGGCCATCGTCCATTTCGAGAGGCTGCTTAACCAGAAGGACCAGCACGTCTCGGCGCTGTACCATCTTGGAAGGACCCATATGAAAAACTACAATTACGAAAAGGCGAAGGGCTATTTCAAGAAGACGCTTGAGCTTGATCCTGATAACAAGAATGCGGCAGAGATGATGGAATTCATGACGGAAGACTGATAAGAGTATCAGGTTAGAATTGTCAGACGGTTTCCCGGCTGTTAATTCTTTGGTTTCATTATAACTCCGGTCTTTTTCCGGCCATCTATCTTAACGACCATTGGGGCGGAAAATCTCACATGCTTTAAGTATGTGTCTTCGAAGACAGCCTCAGTAGAAGAAAGAAACTCTAAATCGATAAACCCGTCGTCAATAAATGGGTTTATGGTAAAATAACCGACTTTGAAGGCAGTAAGGTTCTGGAAAAAGTGTGTTCCCTGGCTGGGGTCGACGCGATAATTATCCAGGCCCGATTCGATTATGACCCGGGCTGCTGAAATCTGCTGCCATTTGATTGGTATGCCAAGCCACGGGTCGCTTGAACCCCATCTGCCCGGCCCGATGAGTATGTAATTTCTTCCCTCTTTCAGAAAGCCGTCATTTATTTCGTTTAGCTTGGTGGCAATCTCCAGATTCTTTGATGCATCAAAGTTTTCCGGCTTCACATAGATCAGGTCATGTATTCCGTTTATAGTTCCGTTCCCCAGCGCTGACTCAGAGAATACGATCGTCTCCGCCTGCGGTATCTCCTCAAGCTTGAATTTAATTGTTTCTGTGTTTTCGACGATCGGCCGGATCTGCAGAAGATTAAAAAGTATTGGTCTCTTTTTCCCGGGGTCGATGTTAACGGCAAATTCTATTTCAACCGCGTTGTTCATCTGTTGCTGGCCGATTCTGAGGATTGTTTTTAAAATATCAGCCAGGGGGAACAGGTCATATTTAAGTATATTGGAAAATGTAATTACCCTTTTCCCTCCGTCAGGAGGCCCATCTCTTAGAATATCGTCCTGGTAATCGTAAGTGGATGCGACAAAGTTCAGAGAGCCATCGTTTTCTGCATCACTTATTTTTAGCTTGAGAAGGTTCACTGTATCATCAGTGCTTGGCACAAAGCTCGCCGGGTTGAGGTCAAGAGCATAAAATTCCTGCTGTGTTTCACGCAATGCCATTTTGGTGTCTGACAGTTGCAGGACTTTTTTTGGATATGCCGGAGAGAACCTTAGTGAATTTCCTCCGTCAACAATGTATTTTCCCAATCCAAATGCCAGACTTACAAAACCGTCTTCTGATTTTTCCGGTTCAATAGGATAAAAGTTAATTGATCTGGCCACGCCAGATATAGTCGGATAAAAACGGTTTTCATATTGCTGTCCGCAGACCTCCTGAAGAACAATACCCATTTTTTCCTCTTCTATCAGGTTCCCGGTAGCTTTCATATAGTCTTTGCTGTCTTTGAAGAAAACAGATGCAAAGACACTTTTTATGCCCATACTGAGCAACTCCAGCATTACAACCTCATCTTCAGCTTTTGGTATCATGTAGGTTGAGTATATTCCCGCAAATGGCTGAAAATGTGAATCTTCAAGCAAGCTTGATGACCGTATCGCTACCGGGCCATTGATAATTGAAATGAAGACAAACAGATCCTTGTGAATTCTCACAGGCAGCCTGGCCTTCACAAAGGCATCGAGTATCTCCTTATCACTCAGGTCTGAATAACCTGTTTCCTGAAGATTATTCTGAGAGATGAATTCATCAAATACATCTGTGCCCAGAACAACTGTACGGGGTATCGATACAGTTATGTCGTCAAGACTTTCAAAGTATTGATTTTGCTTGATCAGATAATCCAGAAATGCAAGTCCGCGTGCCTTACCGCCGATAGATCCTTCTCCGATTTTTGTAAATGTCAGGTATTCATCAAAGTGCTCCCGGTAAAACTCAGCTATGACTCCATGTCCCTTATTAAGTCTGAAATTTGCAATGGCATCAAAAATAAAACGACGGGCCTGATCAATGCTTGGAAAATCATCAAGGCTGATCTCCCTTAAAAATTCAGCCAGCGTAAATAAGGCACGTGCATACAACCATTTAGATAAATGATTCTTCGAGAAATGGTATCGCAGTGATTCATCGGGAATTTCGAACAGTTTTCGTTGAAAACTTTGCAGATCGGAAACTCTAGCAATTTCCTGCCCTGTTGATGGATTAGTAAAAATGAAATCACCAAAAGAGAAATGCTTTTTAAGAAGTGCATCCAATTCCAGGGAATATGACATGGAATTGTTATTTAGGAATCCATTTCCGTATTCTATTGTATATTTCTCATTTGAGGTGTCAGCAGACTGTATTAATATTGGTATGGTAGGATCATATTCCTTTACCTGTTTTAAGAAATCTTCTAATATTTCTTTGTTTTCAGTGTCACCAGGTTTAAGGTCTACGTCACTGATTACTCCAAGGAGTTGTGATTTGTGTTTTTCGAACACTGTCAGGGCCTCGGTATAGCTATTGACCAGCAGAATCTTGGGTCTTCCCTTCATCTGCATCATTTTCTGATGCTCGTTGAGCCCCTCAATCATATATGCCCGTGACTGGTCAAGAATTATTTTATATAGGTGGCGTAAATGAATTGAAGCCATTCTGATTGAGTTTTCAACCAGCAATATGGATTGGACTCCTTCATATTTACTGTCCTCATCCACATTCAATTTATCCTCAACCAGGCTTATAATCGGGAGCAGGATATTTGTACTTCCCAGCCAGCTGAAAACATAATCGATTCCAGACAGGTCTTCATTCTTTATTCTGTTGTAAAACTCAACTGAATCAGGAATCAGGGCTACAATGGGCTTTTCAGGGTATGTAGTTTTAATATTCAGTGAAAGTTCAAAAGGATCCATGTCGCTGATACTTAGCATATTTATTATCAGATCGACAGGTCTTCTGCCCAGAACCTCCATAGCTTTTTCGGCTGAAGTTACATGGATAAACTGAGGAGGATAGCGTAAGTTGAATGCTACATAATCATTGAATACCTTTTCATCTATTTTCCCGTCCTCTTCAAGTATGAATGCATCATATTTGCTGCATATCAATAATATATAGCGAATCCTCTTCTGCATAAGGAGCTCAAATGAAGTTTCTCTGAAGATATTTTTTCTGAGCTTACTCATTACCTGTCCATATGCAAAAGAGGATCATTTACCAAAGGAATAAAGAGTTGAATGTTAGACTATTCCCTGTGCCAGCATGGCCTCAGCCACTTTTACAAATCCGCCGATATTAGCGCCATTGACATAGTTAATATATCCATCTTTCTCTTTCCCGTATTTCACGCAGGTAGAATGGATATCTTTCATTATTTGGTGCAGACGGCTGTCAACTTCCTGCCTGGTCCATGACAAACGCATTGAGTTCTGGCTCATTTCCAGTCCTGAGGTGGCAACTCCACCGGCATTTGCGGCTTTGCCCGGGCCATACAGGATCTTGCTTTTGAGGAAGATATCAATAGCATCCGGAGTAGAAGGCATATTAGCACCTTCCGAGACAACAAAGCAACCATTCTTGATCAGTAATGCGGCATCAGCCCCGGAGATTTCATTTTGAGTAGCTGATGGCAGGGCAACATGGCAAGGTACTTCCCATGGTGTTGATTTTCCTTCAACGTAGGTGCATTTGTATTTGTCTGCATATTCCTTTATTCTGCCTCTTTTTACGTTTTTAAGATTCATTACAAATGCAAGTTTTTCCTCGTTAATTCCATCAGGGTCATGGATATAGCCACCGGAGTCAGACAGAGTAACTACTTTAGCGCCCATCTGTATTGCCTTTTGTGTGGCAAACTGGGCAACATTGCCAGAGCCCGAAACGGTGCAGATCTTATTTTTCAGGCTATCGCCCCTGGTGTTAAGCATCTCCTCGGCAAAATATACCTGGCCGTATCCCGTTGCTTCAGGTCTGATGAGGCTGCCTCCCCATTCGAGCCCTTTACCGGTAAGGACTCCCGTGAATTCATTTCTGAGTCTTTTATATTGACCAAACATAAAACCAATCTCTCTGCCTCCAACACCTATATCACCTGCCGGAACATCAGTATCTGCTCCAATGTGCCTGCTTAATTCACTCATGAATGACTGACAGAAGCGCATGACCTCATTGTCAGTTTTTTCTTTGGGATCGAAATCTGATCCTCCCTTACCGCCGCCCATGGGCAGGGTGGTCAAACTGTTTTTGAATACCTGCTCAAAAGCAAGAAACTTAAGTATACTTAAATTAACAGTAGGATGGAACCGCAATCCGCCTTTATAGGGTCCGATGGCACTGTTCATTTCTATCCGGTAGCCCCTGTTTACCTGAATCTCACCTTTATCATCAACCCAGGGTACTCTGAAGATAATGATCCTTTCAGGCTCTGCGATTCTTTCCAGAATTTTGGCATGCTGGTACTTTGGGTGCTCCTGAATAAATGGCATTAATGACTCGGTTACCTCTTTTACCGCCTGATGAAACTCAACCTCGCCGGGGTTTTTGGCGATAATTTTCTTCATGAATTCTTCAACTAAATTTGACATAGCTATTGGTTTTTAATTGGTTATAAGATGACAATAAACAAATATATATAATTATATTCCCATTAATTCCAAGTTAGCATTAAAAAATTATCGGGTTATTTTTTTACCTTTCATAACAAATTAACTGTGAAAGACGGAACCCCACTGCTTTGACAGAAAAAGAAAACTGAACCGCATATTAAATGGAAAATGTATCGCATTTACAGAAGGAAATGCAGAAGCTTCTGGCAGAAAAAATCCAAAGCCAGAAAGGATTGTCTCTTATTTACGTCATTAATAAAATAATCAACAAAAAGAATCCGGTTGAAGATACATTGCATGAAATTGCCAAAGAAATTCCGAAGGCATGGCAGTTCTCGGAATATGCTTATGCACGAATAAAATATGATGGCCGGGAATACCGGCAGGAGAATTTTAAAGAGACCCGGTGGATCCAGAAACAAATTTTTGAGACTTTCGATAAGAAGTGGGGTGCAATAGATATCTTTTATGTAAAACAATTCCCTAAGGCAGATGAAGGGCCTTTTCTTGCCGAGGAGCGACAATTGCTTGAAAACATAGCCACAATTGTCTGCAACTATTTAAACTCCCAGCACGCAGTTGAGCAATCTGATGCCATTGAAGAAGATTCTGAAATAAAGCTGGAACACTCTCGTGTTCTTAACGAAGAGAAGAATATAGAGGAGACTCTTCAGCAGATTTGCAAGGATATGCCAAAATCATGGAACTATCCTGAGTATGCAGTAGCCAGGATTGTTTATGACAGTAAGGAATACCTGAGTTCTGACAAGAATATCGAAGAATATGAATGGAGCTTAAAGGAAGATTTTACCACTATTGACAGCAAACCAGGAACTATCGAATTCTTTTATCTGAAAGGATTTCCGTTGGGCGATAAGGACTTCAACCCGAAATCTGAGGAGGAGTTACTGGCAAATCTGGCAAATTTAATTACCGGTTTCCTGAATATAATTAAGGGTAATGTGTTGGAGCATCCTGCTGCAAGGAAAGATATACAAAGCGGTGATGCAAAGGAGTATAACAGAGTTTTTGCCTGCATCAATGAGATATCGAAGGTACTCAGGAACGGGCTGTCAATAGAGACCACCCTCAACAAGACTCTAGAGCTTATTCCAAAAGCATTCAGATATCCTGACCAGATCAGCTGCCGCATCAGGTATGATGAAAGGGACTTTTCCACAGAAGAGCTTATTGAAAGCCAGGTAAGTATTAAGGTGTTCTTCAAAACCATCTCGGGAAAAAGAGGGTTGATACAGGTTTATTCAAGTAAGGAGTTATTAGCAGATGATGAACCTTTCCTTGATGAGGAAAAACAATTTGTTGAAACTCTTGCCTTATTAATATCGGGGTTCATTAACGTGATTTATGGTCTTGATAAAGCCATAGCTACCGAGAAGGGACTGAAGAAGATAATGTACGAGAAAACAGAGCGTATTAAGGAATTATCATGCATAAATCAAACCACCTCGATTCTTCAGTCTGAAAAGTCCGTTGAAAATGCCCTGAAGCAGATTGTTTACATTATGCCAGATGCGTGGCAGTATCCGGACTATACTGTTGCCCGGATAACCTATGACGGAGAAGAATACCTGTCTCCAAGCTTCACAACCACGAAGTGGCGCCAACGTCAGCCCTTTCTTACTATAGACGATAAAATAGGAGAAGTAGAGGTCTACTATACCAAGGAGTTTCCTGAAATAGACGAAGGTCCGTTTATGAAGGAAGAGAGAGATCTGATAAACAATATTTCAACATTAATATGCAACTATTTAAACACTCTGCAGGGTGAGGTTGCCATCAGGAAATACCGGGCAGATGAGGAGCTCAAGCAAAAATTCGAGGCGGCCAAGGATTTCCTCCTTAACAAGCGAAAACTGCTTCAGAACTTCCTCGAGAAAAACAACTATGATCGTGACATCTTTCATGATCTGATGAAATTCAAGGTAAAGGAGATACTGATCATATCAAATCTCTATGATGCCTACAGTCTGGAGCGCGAAGGTAAATTCTCAGATTATATTCTGGGTGTTTATTACCAGTTGAACTTAACTTCAATACCAAGGATTACAGGAGTTTCGTCCTATGAAGAGTCGCTTGAGAAGTTATACCTGAAGCATTTCGACTTAATAATTATCATGGTGGGCGTGGATAAGAAAACGCCGATGGAAATAGCACAGAAACTGAAGTCTCTGTACAAGTACATCCCTATTTATCTGTTGTTGAATAATAACCAATACATTGAATTCTTTCAGAGTGAGCAGAAAAGGACAAATCTTATCGACAATGTTTTTGTCTGGAATGGCGATTCGAGGATCTTTTTTGCAATGGTCAAACAGCTTGAGGATTATGTTAATGTAGAGAATGACACCAAAATTGGTTACAGCCGAATAATCCTTCTTGTTGAGGATTCGGCAAAATATTATTCGCGTTATATCCCTCTGTTGTATCATTGCGTAATGGAGCAGACGAGGCGTATTATAGAGGATGTCAGCACCATGGACGAATTGTACAAAGTGCTGCGTCTGAGGGTTCGCCCCAAAATACTCATGGCATCGACATACGAAGAGGCAGTAAGCATCTTTAATAAATACAATGAATTCCTTCTTTGTCTGATCACTGATGTGAAGTTCCAGAAGGAGGATAGATTTGAAGAGAATGCGGGGTTTGACCTGGTAAACTATGTAAAAAGTGAAATTCCCGATCTTCCGACTATTATACAGTCGTCAGACAGGGAAAATGAGAAGAAGGCTGAGGAGCTTAACTGTGTGTTCATATACAAGGACTCTGATACCCTGGCTCAGGACATAAGAAACTTCATCAGCTACAATCTCGGATTCGGCGATTTCATTTACAAGGATGAGAAGGGAGGGACTATCGGCATTGCCAAGAATATGAATGAGTTTGAGGAGCAGCTTCAGTCAATCCCGACAGAAACGCTTCTTTATCATGCGAAGAAAAATCATTTTTCATTGTGGCTTACTGCCAGGGGCGAAATTCAGCTCGCACGGGAGATCGCACCCAAAAAAATCAGCGATTTCAGGAATGCAGAGGGTCTTCGCGATTACCTTGTAGACATCGTGAAGAAACTGAAATATGAGAAGAACAAGGGCAAAATTGTTGAATTTGATGAGACCCTGATACTCGAAGAAAGCAATATTATTCAGTTATCTCCGGGAGCGCTCGGGGGCAAGGGGAGGGGGCTGGCCTTTATTCACACGCTGATATATAATTTTGATATTTCAAATTATGTCCATGGCATTAATCTTAAAGCCCCGCGGACATTTATAATAGGGACCCAGGAGTTTGAGGACTTTCTGGATAACAATAAATTAAGAGACAAGATAATTTCTGAAACCAGTTACGAAAAAATAAAAAGACTCTTTACAAGGGGGAAGCTATCTGATGCGTTGGAGAGAAAACTTCGGATTATACTTGAAAGAATCACAAAACCATTGGCCGTAAGATCATCAGGGCTCTTTGAAGATTCCCTGATGCAGCCTTTTGCCGGAATCTTTGAAACGTATCTGCTTCCAAACATAAATGCAGATATTGAAGTCAGGCTGCAACAACTGATGGATGCGATCAAACTGGTGTATGCATCCATATATTCCGATACTGCACGCAGTTATATAAGCGCCATCAGCTACAAGATCGAGGAAGAAAAGATGGCAGTAATAATCCAGGAGGTTGTTGGGGAGCAATTCGAAAATACTTATTACCCTCATATAAGTGGTGTCAGCCAGTCATACAACTATTACCCTTACGGTTACATGCAGCCTGAAGATGGATTTGCTGTCATTGCGGTTGGCCTGGGGACTTACGTTGTTGAAGGAGAAAAGGCCTTCAGGTTTTCACCTAAATATCCGAACCTCGAAAACAATTCTCCGAAGGATCAGTTTTTAAATTCGCAGGTTGAGCTTCTGGCTATTGATCTGGATAAGAAGGAGTTTAATCTCCTGGAAGGCGATACTGTCGGGTTAGTTCGCTTAAACATGGATGATGCAGAGCGTCATGGAGTAATTAAACACTGTGCATCAGTATATTCAGCTGAAAATAAGACCATTTACCCGGGCATAGACAAGCCCGGACCAAGAGTCATAAACTTTGCTGATATTCTTAAATATGGTTATATACCACTGGCAGACTCGCTGGTGGAGATTCTTGATATTGTGAAGGAGGCGCTGGGCACTCCGGTTGAGATTGAGTTTGCAATTGACCTGGCAAAGGATAAGGATTATAAGGCATCGTTTTACCTGCTGCAGATTAAACCCATTATAGGGGCCTCTGTTGACTATGATGTTAACGTGGACGAGATTGATAAGTCACATATTTTACTGTTTACAGAGAAAAGTATGGGCAATGGAATGATCAATAACATCCGGGATGTGATTTATGTTGATAAGGAGAACTTTGATAAATCCAAAACCATTGAAATTGCTGCAGAGATAGATGAGTTCAATGATGATATGATAGGAGCCAACAGGCAATATATACTCCTTGGCCCTGGCCGGTGGGGTACTCGCGACAGATGGATAGGCATTCCTGTTACATGGCCACAGATATGTAACGCAAAAATTATTATTGAGACAGGGCTGGAGGACTTTCCACTGGATGCCTCCTCCGGATCGCACTTCTTTCACAATGTCACATCAATGAATGTCGGCTATTTCTCGGTTCAGCATAATCATAACAACTCCATTTTGAACTGGGAAATTCTAAGGAAACAGAAAGTCATCAGACAGGGGAAGTATGTTACACACATACAGTTTGAGAACTGCCTGACAGTTAAGATGGATGGGAAGAAGAGACTTTCTGTAATAACATGGGAGTGATCAACGATAATACCTATAGACCCGGATACAATGACTTTGCCAGCTATTTACCATGATGTTAATTTAAATAGAAGATAGTGCTGCTGAAATGATAAAGTTGGGCCTTTGTTTTGTGTTTTGTATGAATTTGTTCAACTGTATAAATTCAGCTGATGAAGCTAACCCTCCGTCAGATGATAAAAGCATTAAGGCAACAGGATATAATCTGTCTGAACCTGACCGGGTAATAAAGCTTCCACCGGTTCTTCATGAGGTGTCAGGCATTGCATTAATTGATTCGACCTCCGTAGCCTGTGTTCAGGATGAGAATGGTGTCATCTTTGTTGTTGACTTGATAAAGGGTGAGATAAGAGATCAGATATTCTTTCATTATCCTGGAGATTATGAGGGACTGACCCGTGTCGGCGAGGTATTTTATGTACTGAGAAGTGATGGCGTTTTGTTCCGTGTATTGCCTGAGGGATCTTCCGGTTCACTGAAGAAGAGTTACTCTGTCGGAATCCCTCCGCATAACAATGAAGGACTCTGCTACGATCGTAAAAACAACAGGCTCCTGGTTGTGCCAAAGCATAATCCGGGAAAGGAGTCCGAAAATGATGGAAAGCATCCGGTCTACGGGTTTGACCTGCGATCAGAAACACTTCTTAACAAGCCGGTGCTTGAGCTGAATCTGAAAGAGATAAAAAAATTCGCTGCCGATAATAACATTAAGTCTTCCGGAGATGACAATAAAATCAGGATCAGACCATCGGCAGTAGGGATACACCCTCTCACGAATGATCTATATGTTTTATCAGCTTCTACCGGAATGCTGTTTGTTTTCGATGTAAACGGGAGAATAAAACAGATTGAAAAGCTGGATAAGGATATATTCAATATGCCTGAAGGCATTTCTTTCTTTGAAAACGGAGACATGCTAATATCAAATGAGGGGCGGAACAAGGCTCCAGCAATATTGAGATTCAACTATATGTTAAGATGAAAGCCAGCAATGAATTAAAATACCGCCGGGCAGGTACCTGTCGGATTTTAGCCCTTCTTGCCCTTGTTGTACTTTCAGCCTTACCCGCTGCCGGACAGATAGATACAACGGAACAGGAGCAAACGGACCATGACTCAGACAGGAGATATATATCGCTATTTGATACTGATGACATCCTTGAGGTCTTCCTGTACCTTGACCTTTCAACATTCCTGTTGAAAAAGGACAGAGCCGCCTCGTTTGACGGAAGAATGGTCATACCTTTGAGTGAAACAGACTCGCTGGATAAGAAGGTGACAGTTAATTACCGTGGTAAGTCCCGCTATGAGCGTTGCAGGTACCCGCCGATGCGGGTCACATTCAAAAAGCCTTTGTACGAGAGCTCTGATTCAGGCAAGATAAAGAAGATCAAGCTTGTCAACCAGTGTCAGGCAAATCCCCAGCATGAAGAGTATATCATAAGGGAGTATCTGGTTTACAAACTTTACAGCGTTCTGACAGATACAAGTTTCCGGGTCAGGTTGCTGAAAGTTAACTTCATTGACACGAAAAAAGAGAGAAAACCAATTGTACACTACGGCATATTTGTTGAACCGGAGGAACTTTTGGAAAAAAGAACCAATTCGCTCGAGATAAAGACAAAAGCTCTGACCCAGGAACACATGTTCCCGGCAATGATAGACCGACTTGCTGTTTTCAATTATATGGTCTCAAACTGGGACTGGTCTGTACCAGGCCAGCATAATGTCATGGTTTTGAAATCATCAAGATTGGATAAGGCCGGCCTGGGTATCCCTGTTCCATTCGATTTTGACCTGACGGGCGTGGTAAATGCAGATTATGCCATACCTCCGCCGGGAATAGGAATAGAGACCAACCGTGACCGGATGTTTACAGGCATTTGCCGGACCAGCGAGGTCTACCGGGAAGTACTTCTGATGTTTCTTGACAGGAAGGATGAATTCTACTCAGTAATCAATAATTATCCTTACCTGAGTAAAGCAGATAAAAAGGATATTACTTTGTTCCTCGATCAATTCTTTGTTCAGCTTGAAAAACCGAGAGGACTTGACAATCTTATTGACATCTTCCTTGATAACTGCAAGAAACTATAACACTTAAGGCTCATAGTAGATTTCCAGCCTGGCATTCTTTTCCTTGTAGTTTACACTGATGATTTTGATTTTTTTAACAGTGCGCCCGGTTATTTCACCAACATTCTTTATAAGCTCCTCTTTATTCTCGGGTTTCAGTAACTCAAGGTTGTCGTATGTAATGGGATGTGACTTGTCCTTTTCTTTCTTCTCGAGTAAAAATTCAAGAGTGAATGCTGATGCAATGATTATAATGTTAAAGATCAGGATTCCCAGAAATGGGAATTCTCCCTGAAAATCAAGCGAGTTTATTGCAGAAATGGCAATAACTGCAAAAAGATATGACATATTCTTTACATCGAAACTTATTGTTCTGAGATTTAAAATGGTGAAGATTGCGAACAATCCGATAGCCATCTGAAACTGCATGGAGACTATCCTCAGCATAGCGCCTATGAAGAAGATGACAATTCCCATCAGGAAATAGCCGAACAGATAATCGGTCTTTCTGGAATATCTGTAATACACTACACGTAAAAGCAGGAACAGAAAAACCAGGTTCATCACAAACCGCTCAATAATAGCCCAGAATTCAGGGTTATTCAAGTTAAAAGAGTTGGCAGTCATAGCTTTAATATTTGGTTTAAAAATTTTTGCAACTGTTTGTGAATACTTCAAGGATCCTTTGCTTTCCTGTACATAAATCATAAAATTCTTCCAGGTAGTTGATCATATCCCTTTTCTGATTTTCATTTAAATATAGGAATTGGGTAATCACATTGTAAAATTCATCCTTTTTTTCATGGAATAGCACTAGATCTTTCTGATATTCCTCCCTGCTCCGGCACACCCCGAGGAAAATACGTTCACGGACGGTCGTGGTTCCTGTTATCTTATCATCAGGAATTGCATACCCTGCATTCACCAGTCCGGTCCAGTCAAAATCATAGGGGACAGCTACTGCAAGGTTGAGATTGTCAAAGGTAAGTGGCTTAAGTACTTTGATATTATGCCGGTTCGGAACGGCCCAGTCATAGTTGCCCACCATATAATTGAAGATGGCTACTCTGTCCATGATCTCCGGATAGATATTTTTCTGAGTAATACCCCGGGAGGTGACCTCAACAGAATTTGTCCTTTCAGCCAGCATTTTCAACGGTTCAATCAGAAATCCGTATTGAGTGAATGGCTTCTTCTTGTTCTCAGAATCAATGTAGTTAACTGTAAGCAGTCTGACCCTGAAGCTGGTGTCTGTCATGACGCTATACATTTTATATATCAGGTATTCTATAAGAACATATTTTGCACTTTCACTTGTTGAGGTGCATTGAGGTACCATTTTTATTTTGCTGATACTGTCCAGATCTGAATATCCGAAATTTGCATTTTTAAGATTCAGTTCTATCGGAGCATAGAAGCACCAGTTGTTACGGAATTCACCACGGGTTCTGATTCTTATATCCCGTGTGATAGAATCTGCCAGGGCAGGATGAAAAGTAATTTTGCCCTTAAGGTACTCTTCCTTAGGCTTAGCCCTTAAATAGGTAGAAAGATCGAATTGCAGGGTAATTTCTAGAATTGTATCGTCTTCAAAGAGCCTGAAACTCTTGTTTATGGAATCCGGAATGGCTGAATGAGCATGTGTAACACTGCTATTACATAAAGCAATCAGAGCAAGAAAAGCAATGATGTAATTGCAGATATGAATACTGTGTTTCATGTAATGTAACGGGCAGGAAACCATCAGGTCTGATTCCTGCCTATACTTATTCTGAAGTAAAGATATAAAATGTTGTGATGCAAATCAGTAACAAGACGTAAGCCAGAATATGTTTTACTATCCTCCTTTCCGTTTGCACCTTGGCAGAGAATATCTCCGCTGAAAAAGCAGATAAACTTTTTCTGCAATAAACTGTTGTTATCTTTACCGCAATAATTTTGACAGCATATTACATTTAAGATAAGGAAAGAGGGATAACCATCCGCCAGAAAATGCAACACAAACCACAAAAATGAATATTATGAAATTGAAAAAGACAGCATTACTACTGGGTATAACAGCCCTGATAATTGCAGGGTTACAGGCCTGTAACCAGGCTCCGGCAAATAAAAAAACAGAAGCCAGGGTAGCATATTACAGAAGCCTTCTCTTCAGCGAAACCCCCTGGGATCTTGAGCGAGGATCACGCGAGCTGACCCCCGCACAGGCAAAACATATCAACAGCTATAAATTCACCTATGACGATAACAGCCGTCTTTCCTCAGTTGAATTCGTAAGAGGCGACGTACTGCTCGGATATTCCTCAATGGGTGGTGCAGCGAAAATAACCTACGAGTATACTGAGAATAAGCAGATCAAGCGTTTTTTTGACAAGGATAACCAGCAGATAGAATCAGGCGGGGTCTTTACTCATGAGTATACCCTTGATGATGAAGGCATAAGGACGGGTCTCAGATTCTTCGATAAGGATGGTAACCCGGTTGAAAACAGGAATAAGATTCATTCATGGGTGTGGGCCATTCTCGATGACGGCATGGTGCAGGAGAAGAGATACAATCTGGCAAACGAAGAGACTATAATGAACGAGAACTGTCCGTTCTATGAGCTCCGGTTCACATATAATGACAAAGGCTATGTCACCAGGATGGCCAACTATATGGAGGATGTCCTTTATAATTGTACTGCAGAGAACTGCGGTGACATAGGTGTTTCATATTTTCTGTTTGAACCCAATGAGTTTGGTGACCTCCTGAGTTTTCAGGTCTTTAATGTCACAGGACAGAGATCCAATCTTTATTCCGGCTGGTCACGCAGAGAGAGCAAATATGATGAGAACGGTTATGTACTTGAAACAGCAGTCTTTGACCAGGATAATGAATATGTAGGAGGCAAGAGGGTACCCGTGACCCAGTACACCTATGACAAGCATGGTGCATTGATTGAAGCAAGAAACATGGACAAGGAGAGGAATGTCATTAATCACCCTGAAAGCGGAGTGGCAATTACCGAATATAAGTATGACGAGAAGGGTAATCGCATCGAGACAATCAGGTATGACAAGGAGAGGATTCCGGTTGCTCAGTAACCAAATTATCAGTAGAGATCATGCGTCAAACACCAACTGTTTTTGTAATTCTCTTTTCACTTCTAGCAGCCTTTTCAGTGAGCTGTAAAGGAAAGAAAAGCGATAAGAAACCGGAAACTGCCAAGGAAATAACAGCGGCTCCTGTCATTGGGCAGGAGACGCTGCTACTGTTGAAAGACCTGGAAGAGAACGGCGATTATGTCAACAGTCAGTATTTCCCAAGCCTTATTAAGGCCTCAGTTGTTAATGAGGAACTCACCGGAAAAAACCTGATTCTTGACCTGCGCTCGCCTGAGCTGTTTGCAAAGGGTCATATAAAGGGAGCAGTGAACAAGAAATTCGGTGAACTCCCGGAATACTTTCAATCTGGCATCAAGCCTTTTGAATTTGACAAAATAATTCTTGTCTGCGAAGACGGGCAGGTCTCAAGCTATACCACCGCACTGCTCAGGATGATGGGTTACGGGAATGTCTTTGCAATGAGATGGGGTATGGGTGGATGGAATAAATCCTATGCAGAAGAGGGTTGGATGAAGGGCGTATCAGGTAAGTATGAAGACCGCCTTGAAGTTATTTCCAACGAGATTCCTTTGGCAAAGGGAATGCCGGAGATAAATACCGGCATGGCAACCGGGCAGGAGATCGGGGAGGAACGCTTCAGAAAGATATTTGAAGTTGGCACCTCAGAGATACTGATCTCAGCGGATGATGTTTTCAGCGATCCTGAAAAGTATTTTGTTATCAACCTTGAGCGAAAGGACAAATATGACGATGGACATATCCCCGGCGCTGTAAGATACAAGCCCGAAGAGACCCTTGGTTTCGCGGATGTAATGTCTACCATACCTTATGACAGGACTGTGGTTATCTATTGCGGTACAGGTCATAACTCAGCATTTGCATCCGCATTCCTGAGGCTCTTTGGTTATGATGCAAGAACACTCAAATATGGAAACAACTGCTTTATGTATGACAAAATGGTAAAGGAAAAAAGTAAGCTGTCATGGCTCCCCTTCACCCTTGAAGAATCAAACGATTTTCCTGTAGTAAAATAAACTCGTATCACAGATTTAAGATTCCGGTCAGACAACAGTTCAGGCCGGAATTTTATTTTTGGGATATACCTGCTTCTGCATTCTGAAGTATATAGACATTATCCATCCCCATCTGACTCAATACCATCCAGACTCTGGCAGATACTGAGCTGTCATCTGAAGAGAGAATCACAGGACCTTTGTTCTTTCGGATAAGGGAGAGATTCCCCTTTTCGAGTATCGATGCAGGATTAATAATCAATGTTCCCTCCTCAAGCTGCTCAACTACCTCAGCCTCAATATCCAGGCTGATAAGCAGTATTTCACCTGTCAGGTTCATAATCATCTCTTCAGTAACGATGTTTGAACCAAGGACTGAGGGTTCGGCCCATCTGGCAGCATCATACCTGAAATCATTTCGGCTGAATGTCCTCAACAGAACAAACAAAACAACAAGCACAAATATTAAAATGACAAGCCAATACTGTTTTAATAATTTCATCGGTCTCACTGTTATTTTATATAACTATTCGCATCCGCCATCAAGTTTTTTTGCTGAAAATTTTCTTGATTCCAGGTACTTCAGTTTCAGGCTGTCAGGAAGGCTGTTGAGCTCGGTAAACATCTCTCCGGCACGTCTTCTCGTCTCGAACAATGCATTTTCCCGTGCCGTTATCCTTTCACCCGTGAATTTAGTTTGCAAAACTGTCCTTTTCCATTCTGTAATACCGCCATGCATGACATAGCAGTTATCATATCCCATTCCCCTGGCATAAACAAGAGCATAATCCGATTCGATGTCACCGGTTGTATAGAATATGTTCCTGATCTTTTTATTGTTAAGCCAAACATCCGGATCCGAATTTATGAATTCAGGATAGGGGATATTAACCGCTCCTGGTATAGCCTCTTTTCCGAAATCTTCTGCTGATCTGAGGTCTATCAATTGAACTGAAGGGTCTTCCTTAACAATAAACTCTGCTACCTGGTCTGCTGTAAATGAGGCATCCAGACTAAGTATTTCTGACATTAGCCGGTCAGGTTTTATGTTGAAAGACCGGTTCGCCGAGAGAGGCAGAAATGCCAGAATAAGGCTTAGCAGAATGAGCAACACCGATATTTCTTTTCTGATATTCATGTTGTGTTATTATAAGTCGTTTGTTATTTCAGGCCGTGCAAATTTCTTTTCGGCCAGTTCGGCCACACCGAACATGGCTACCGCAACGGCTACCAGTATCAGAGTAAACAATCCCGGAGAGAGGCCAAGCGCTTCATTTATCTTCACCGGTCCCCTGAAGTTGGCATTTGCCAGATCTTCAATCATGGGATAAGTTTCAGTAAAGAGAAATGCACCGGAGAATCCTCCTGCAATGAAAACCATTGCATCAATCTTACCGATAGACAATGCACACAGTCCTGTGCCCGGGCAGAAACCGCCCATAATAAAACCTGCACCCATAATTATCCCTCCGACAACAGATGCGGTTACATAGAACTCATTTACATATACCTGGTTCAGATTAAGCATGCCGAAGTAGCTCATGAACTGTGAGCCGATCAGGGCAACTATTGCTGCAGTAAAGAAGACTTTAAGCACGGTGGTGTCATATCCGTAAAACATCCCTGCCAGTTTCCGGCTTGATGAGAATCCGGCCTGTTCAAGGGCAAATCCAAAACCGGTCCCGATAAGTAATGCCGTCAGCATGTTAAGCCATTCGGGAAATGCAAAGTATGATGATAGTGGGGCCATATCGTTTTATTCTATTTTCTGATTAATAATTCACTGATATCAATTTGCGATTTGCGATTTGCGATTTTCGACTTGCGATTTGCGATTT
>JALOMO010000095.1 GCA_025455395.1 Bacteroidales bacterium | reverse complement strand
GCCTCCCAGCCTCCGGGATATCTTCACGATAGAATCGATGATCTGCCCGGCAGGAAATGATGCGTACTCCTGCAACAGTCTCGGCAGCCTGGTGTCGATACTCATCATAAGTGCTATTACCGGGGCTGCCTGCATCCTGTTGTAGAAGTTATCGGGCATAAATACTGTTCCGATGTTTTTGCTCTCATCTTCGAGCCAGATTATCTCTTCAGGATGTTTTGTCTTCAGATCATCAAAGAGCATATTGGCAAAGTGTTCGGATGAGGGCTGGGGTGGCTGCCCGAGAGCGCCAAAGGCTGAGCCCCTGTGTGATGCCAGGCCCTCGAGATCAGTAACCTGCTCACTAAAAGTCATAAGGTTTTTAAGGATATGAGTCTTGCCGCTGCCGGTAAGTCCGCCCAGGATTACATATCTTCTCTCCCTTCCAAGATCATCAAGGATATGGTTTCTGTAGGCCTTATATCCTCCTCTCAGGAGTATGCAGTTTATCCCGGCAAGTGAAAAGAGCCATGCCATGGCTTCTGATCGCATCCCTCCTCTCCAGCAGTAGAGTTTCACAAGGCCATTATCTGAAAGGTCGACGGCTCTTCTGAGTTTTGCCGACATCTCCGGGGCTGCAAGGTCTATGCCCCGCAAGACAGCCTTCAGGTTGCCCTCTGCCTTATATATTGTGCCAATCTCCGCTCTCTGGCTGTCATCAAACAGTGGCATATTTATTGCTCCCGGAATATGTCCGCAGGCAAATTCACCAGGTGATCTGACATCTATGACCGGAGCAGAAATATCAGGGTCAAGATATTCAACGGGTGAGAGTGGTTTTATAAATCCGGGCATGCTATTTCAGCTTAACGTACTTCTCAAGCACCCGCCTGAGGTCGTCCACAGCTGCAGGTTTGACAAGTACATCCTTCATTCCGGTCTGTTTTGCCTTCTCATGTGTCTCAGGCAAAGTGTCAGCAGAGAGGGCTACAATAATTGTGTCTTTGTCAAAATCAAGAATGGCTCGTGCTGCTTCAAAGCCGTCAACTTCAGGCATTATGAGGTCCATAAGAACGAAATCATATTGTTTCTCCCTGGTCATTGCTATGGCTTCGGCACCTCCGGTGGCATACTCTGCTTTCACTCCAAGGACCTTCAGCAGGGATCCTACAACCTTTCTGTTTAGAAAATTGTCATCCACCACCAGAATCACAGGAGAGGAGGCCTTTATTCCGGCTGTATTGTCTGTTGCAGTTTTAAGATAAGGAAAATGATCCTTTAAAATGTTCAGAAGATCTTCGCTGGCAAAGGGTTTGACAAGGAGGTGGTCAATGCCCATATCCACGCATCTGGCGTAGTGTCCCTTAGGATCTTTTGAGGTAAACATCAGAATTATGAACTCGCCAGTCAGCCCCTCATCCAGGAGAGCTTTCCCGGCTTCAAAGCCGTCAGTATCCGGCTCATCGAGCAGTATCAGGAGGATGTATTTGTCAGGTGAATTATGAAGGTTGGTTCTTATCTGCGAGATTGTGTGCTTCTGGAAGCTAGTCACAGACACAGGAAGGCCGAGGCGGTGCATTATACCAAGGAAATCATCGTCACGCCCCTGCGAACCGGTAATTGCCAGTGTCTTAATACTACTTAAGGTTGTATAATGTGTGAGATCTATCTTCTTACTGATTTTTTCATTCAGATGAACGTTTATTGAGAATGTGACCCTGAGGCCTTTTTCCTGACCTGAGTCATCTTTGAATGCCGGGCTTTCTGCAATAAGTTCGCCGCCCATCAGTTCTGTAAGCTGCCTTGCAAGCACCGGTCCGAGTTTCAGGTCCTCAGCCCATTCTGACCTTCCGGACAGATTCGTTATATAGTCGCCGAACAGCTTTTTAATTTCTGCCCTGGAGTAGATCTTGCCGGAATCAATTATTGAAAAGAGAAGGGAGAACTGGTTCCCGTTAGCCTCATTTACCCTGCAGCCAATGCTTATATGACCTGTCTGTGTGCCTGAGAGAGAATTATAAAGCAGGTTTGTGATTATCTGACGGAGGCGGTATGGGTCACCGATCAGGTTTTCGGGTACACCCGGATCTATTTCTGATTCAAATCTGACAAAAGTGTCAGGATTTTCACGCTTAACCAGGTTGATGCAATAAGCGACCTCCTCCCTGAGTCTGAATGGTATCTCATCAAGAATCATTTTACCGATTTCAACCTTGGAGACATCAAATATGTCATTGACAATGGTGATCAGCAGATCTGCGGAATGCCTCAACAGCCTGGCAATCTCTTTGGATTCCTCCGGCAGGTCAGATCTTGAAAGCATTTCAGTCATGCCCACAATGCCATTAAGGGGTGTTCTGATCTCAAAGCTCATTCTTGCCAGGAGTTCAGATTTGGCTACATTGGCGTCAGCCTCCTGCCTGCGCGCTGACTCAAGCGTTGTGACATCAATAAACACCTCAAGAGTTGCTTCCTCTCCCTTGAAGGCAACAGGTATGTCATTACGAAATACAATCCTGTCTCCGTTAGTTCCGCTCAGCCTGATTATTTTACCCTGCCCAAACTGTCCTGTAAAATCACTTACATAGCTGTTTCGAGAAAGATCGGGAACCAGCATTCCCTTCATCTTTTCTTCCTCTTCATAGGAGAAGAGTAATGCGGCCTGACGGTTTGCCCGAAGAATCTCCCGGTTTTTGTTATACACAATTATTCCTACCGGCATCTGATCAATGATAGAGATCAGTGTTATTTCCGAGTCCTTTGCTTCGCTCAGCTGCCTCCTCTGCCTGCTGAAGTGAGACCTGAATAGATTAATAATAAAGAGAATCAGTAGAATAGTTACCACGCCCATTATCACCGCATTTCTGATAATAGACTTCTGGAAGAAGTCCGTGGGGGCAGAGAACACTATCCCGAAATCAAGCCCGATAATGTTTATCGGATAGTAGGCTGATATTATTTCATTCGAGGTGCCTCCGGTTCGTATTGAGTGGACAACTCTTCCTGAAACACCCTCATCAAGGTCTTCAATTATTTTCCTTAGTTCAGAATACTCGGACTCTCCGGCAAAATTGTCAAACACCACCATTCCGGAATCGTTCACTACCCACTGCCACTGGTTTTGACCAAGATTATATTTTGTAAAAACAGTTGAAAAATAGCGCTCAAAATCAATAGTAACAACAAAGTTGCCCAATACCTGGCCATCTTTTATTACAGGAAGATAATACTTGTATTTGTCACGTTCATTCTCAAGGGTCTCAGTTGTGTAAATTCGCGGAAGAGACTGTGCGCGGTATGAACCGTCAAGCCATGAGTTTCTCTCTTCATCCTTGAAGAGTGTGTAAACATCTCCTGCATTGTTATAGAGCATCAGACCAACTATGATATCCTCATATCTTGAATAGTATAACTTGATCTTACCCTTAGCGCGCTCTCTAACCTGATCATCTGAAAAAAAGAGGGATATATCATCCGAAAAATTAATCTCCGTCAGGTCACTGACGAAATACATGCTTGTGTTGTCGATATCAGATCCGACAATCCTTGCCTGCCTGTCAAGAAGCTTTACAGAGTACTCAATCTGGTTCTTATACAAGCTGTTATAGAAAACCAGATTAATGAGCATAATCAGCAGGAAGGCTGAGTATGCAATAATTGTAATCTTCTTCATCGGGGGCATGTTTGTGCTGTAAAAATAAGGATTATCTGTATTTAGGGCTCTCTCCGAGCATCATGCTTACATAGCTTTTATATCTCCACTGTTCTATCGCACCTGAAGTGACTGCTGCACGAACTGCGCAGTCAGGTTCGTTCAGGTGTCTGCAGTTATAGAAACGGCACCCTGATGACAACCTGAAAATCTCAGGAAAGAAATGATAGATTTCATTCCGGTCAAAATCTATCACTCCGAAGCCTCTTATACCCGGCGTATCTATCACATATCCACCACCCGGGACAGGGTGCATCTCAGGAAAGGTTGTCACATGCCTGCCCTGTTCATGGTATTCTGATATATCCTCTGTCTTAAGTGAGAGTGACGGATTAAGCCTGTTAAGAAGCGAGCTTTTCCCGACTCCCGAGTTGCCTGAGATAAGGGTTACTTTTCCCTCAAGAGCCTTTTTGATCTGATCAATGCCAATATCCTGTTTCACTGAAATTATATAAACCGGATAACCCACCTTCTCATATACACTTTTCACCCTGAAAGCGGTTTCCATCTCATCGGTTCCGTAAAGGTCTGATTTGTTTATTACGAGACAAACCGGAATCCTGTAGGCTTCAGCAGAAGCCAGAAACCTGTCAATAAACTCGACAGGTGTGGTGGGCATCTTCAGGGTAACCATCAGAAATGCCTGATCAATGTTGGCGGCAAGTATTTGTGACTCTTTTGAAAGATTTGATGCCCTGCGTATTATGTAATTGCGTCTTGGTGTGAGTGCACATATGACTCCGTCTTGCTCATCAATCGTAACATGGTCGCCAACAGCAACAGGATTTGTAGTACGTATGCCCCTGGTCCTGAATCGTCCCCTGATTGTACAGTCATAGATCGTGCCGGTATCATCAAGTACCCTGTAGCGGCTTCCTGTCGACTTAATAACTGTTCCCTGTCTCAACTGCCTCACATTTAGGACAAAAATAAAAAAAGTGATGTCAGGAATACCCTGACACCACCTCTTTTCATATACTCACAGTATCTTTTCAATACTCAGCAGCCATAAGGAAGAAAGGTTTCATCTCAAAGTTAGAATAGTAAGGTCTTAGCCTTTCAGTATTGTAGTATTCCGAAACCTTTACAACCTTCTTGGAAGATGTAACAACATCAATCGGAACGTTATCATAGCGGCCATTCTTGAGAACGACAACACGTCCATGTATTCCTTTCATTATCAGGTCAAGAGCCAGGTTCCCATATGCCATTGGCACAATTGAATCTACTGCATCGGGGTCGCCACCCCTTACCATATAGCCGAGCTTCTGAGTTATTACATTAATCGTCCTTCCCTTGTTGAATTTTGATGAGAGCTCCTTCAGTTCTGAAGAGACAACATCCCCAATTCCTCCAAGCTTTGCATGGCCGTATGCATCTTTTTCGGCATTTTCAAACACCATTTCGCCGCCTCTGAACATTGCTCCTTCGGAAATCAGGACGGTGGCGTATTTGCTCGGGTTCAGGTTACGGTCTTCAACGAGTAGTTTGGCGAGCTGCTCTATATCAAACTTATACTCAGGGATGACACATCTGTTTGCAGCACCTGCCATTGTGGGAAGCATAGCTGTAAATCCAGCGTACCTTCCGAAGACCTCAAGAACAAGCAGTCTCTCGTGAGAACCGGCAGAGGTCCGGAGACTGTTTGTCATCTGTATCGTACGTGTTACACAGGTGCTGAATCCAATACAGTAATCAGTGCCCGGAACATCATTATCCATTGTTTTGGGAATGGCAACAACCTTCACGCCCTGTTTGTAGAGATGCACACCATAGCTCAGGGTATCGTCACCACCAATTGGTATCAGGTAATCAATGCCCAGCCATTCTAGATTTTTAATCACCTCAGGAGTAAGGTCATTTACTTCATTCTTATAGGCATCCCTGAGATGCTCAGGAACTGATGCTTTGGCGACATGGCTTGGCCTTGTTCTTGATGTATGCAGAAATGTTCCTCCGGTTCTGCCGGATTTATTTACGATATCATCTGTAAGAAGCTGGAAACAGTCGCTATTGTCAACTTTCGGGTCCCTGATAATCTCGGTGATCCCGGCCCATCCTCTTCGCAGACCGATCACCTTGTAGCCTTCCCTGTTTGCCCTGATGGTAACAGCTCTGATTGCCGGGTTAAGACCTGGTACATCACCACCACCGGTAAGGATCCCGATCACTCCTTTGATTTTCTTCTGATTTGCCATATTATGTTACTGTTTGTGAGGTTTAAATGCAGGCGGTAAAAGTAGAACTTTTCAAAATCAAATCAAAAGGAGACTGCTCTGCTCCTTTAATTTTTTAATATTTTTGAAGAAAAAGCGAATGGATAAAAAAGAGACCGCCCTCAGCTATTTTCGCGAGGGATATAACTGTGCCCAGTCGGTTGTGCTTGCCTGCGCCGGCAACAAAGAGGAGCTGATAAAGGCTTCAGCTGCCTTCGGTGGAGGCATGGGAAGATTGCAGAAGACCTGCGGAGCAGTGACAGGGGCATATATTTATTTTGGCATCAACCGGGCTTCACCGGGGTTGCCCTTAGAAGAGGATAAACTTAAAGTCTATGACAGGGTCAGAAACTTCGACAGGTTGTTCCGGGAAAGAAATGGAACGGATCTCTGTTCAGAACTTCTTGGTGAGGATCTTAATACCGCCGAGGGAAGGACACAGATAAAGGAAAGGGGTCTCCACGAAAAGGTTTGTGAAAAGTGTATCTCTGATGCCATCGAAATAATTGAAGATCTGGAATAAGCTATGCAGCGGATCGTAATCACAGGCGCAGGCGGATTGGTAGGCAAAGCACTTGGCAAGGTGCTCTCTTCTGAAGGTTATGATGTTGTTCCTCTCTCCCGTAGCAGGAAAAAGGGAGGCAATCCTGATTCATTCCTGTGGGATCCGGAGAGAGGCATTTATGAAAATGATACTTTCAGGGAGGGAGATGTAATCATCAATCTTGCCGGTGCAAATATCGGAGAGAAGCGGTGGAGCCGGGAACGCAAGAGGGAGATTCTCGAGAGCCGGATCAAAACTTCGAGATTACTCTTTGCCGCAACGGTTGAAAAGGAAATTTTTCCATCGGCTTTTATTACTGCCTCAGCAACAGGTATTTATGGTTCTTTTATTTCAGAGAGGATTTTTACCGAGACTGATACTCCTGCAGATGATTTTCTTGGTGAGACATGCCGCTTATGGGAGGGTGCCGCAGACCCTTTCGATGCTGCAGGAGTAAGGGTTGTTAAGATAAGAACCTCCGTGGTGATGGCTCCAGCGGGGTCAGCACTTTCAAAGCTCAGGGCGCCTGCAGCAGCAGGGATGATCATACGTTTTGCACCGGGACACCAATATGTTCCCTGGATACATATACATGACCTGTGCATGGTTTACCTGAAGGCTGTTAAAGACACCGGAATGAAAGGGGTTTATAATGCAGCCTCACCAGAGCATATTACGCATGACATGCTGATGAAAGAGATAGCGAGACAGAAGAGTCTCCCGCTGTTTTTGCCTCATATTCCGGAGTGGTTAAGCCGTATCATCCTCGGGGAGATGTCACTGGTCCTGACCACCGGCAGTCGTGTCTCCCCTGACAATCTGATCAGGTCAGGCTTTAAGTTCAGGTATCCGGATATCGGTTCAGCACTGAAAGCCTGCTGATACTTTGTTCCGGATATGTTTTATGAATCTTAAAGGCAAGTGTCATTTAATAATAAAATTCATGCCTTCAAGCTTTCCGGCACGTGTTGTGTGCACTGAAGCCCTTCCTTTAAGCTCGGCATTGTTGAATACCCTTACAGTGAAAACCGCCTTGTTTACTGCGCCACCATCGGTATACCCGGTCTTAACCGAGATATAATCCTGTCTGTCTGAATCATCATCTGACATCATCATCCCTTCGCGCTGACGCACGACAGGCTTTGGATCAATAATTCTGAATGAGGGTTTTTCTCCGCTTGTTTTGTCAAAGGTGATCCTTACCTCATCAGGCCTTACGATCTTCACAAGGTGAGCCTGTTTAAGTGCGGTGGGGAGCTTTCCGCTGTTTTTATATCTTATTGTCAGTTCATAATCAATTGAGTCGCCCTTATGTTTTTTAATCCTTTTAACTTCTGTATCCTCCCATCGGATCAAAGGAAGGTGCTTTGTCATCTCGATATTGAAGATGGCCTGTTTCGAAGCCCACTCCTCAAGGTGGGCTGCAGGGGCATTCTGACTGAAGAATTTGGGATCGAATCCGCCAGCCTCAACGCTGTCAAGTGTAGGGTGTTGTATTGCCTTCCACTCAATAAATCCCATCCCGTTGTTTTCCTGGTCATCCCAGGCAAGAATGTCTGTCTGGTCAATGTCACCGTCACCGTCATAATCCCTGAATCTGCCTCCATTCCAGAGCTCATCACCATACCATATTGCCCCGAAATACCAGTATCCGAAGTCAGGGCCGTGGCCGAAGAGAGGCTCGCCGCTGCCATAGTCATTGTAAACATCTCCTGCTTTCTCATAGCCGGTGATTGATTTGCCAAGCTTGTCAAACGTGGTATACCATTTAAGGTCTTCGGGATACATTCTCTCTTCCGAGGGGGAGGTGGAAGGTGGTCTGAGGTGCATTGGCACCCTGGTGTCCATCGAGTTGACTACATAAATGTTAGGGTGGGTAAGAAGAAAGGAGAAAACAGCTCTCGTTTCCGGTTCGCTGAGAGGATACTCTCCTGCGCCTCTCTGGGTGAATCCTCTTCCTGTCGCCTCTTTCTCGGGCCTCCAGTTTTCCGGATAATTCCTGTGGAGGTCGAGTCCGCCAATGCCGTCTTCATTTGTCCGTCCGTCATTATCGTTGTCTACTCCTTCCGTAGATGTGGAATAAATCCCTTCTCCTTTGGGCACCCGCTTCATAATCCGCCCTGTGCTGTCAGCCGGGTCAGGTATCATGGTACCGTTGACCCTGTCTTTCCATCTCATTGTCAGTATCATGCCATCGCCGTCAAGGTCCTCCGGCGGATCTTCATCAAGTAATCCGTCGCCATCGGTATCATGAGGTTTTACTGTGCTCCTGTTGCTCTGCGCAGTATGCATGTAAAGATTATGACCATCGGGATTGTTTACCGGCCTGAGATAAATCGCGAAGTTGTCAAGCAGGGCTTTTATCTCGCTGTCAGCGCCGTATCCTTCAATAAGATGCCTGGCGAGCCATAGTACAGACTCGGCGCTTGTCACCTCACCGCTGTGCCTGTTTCCTTCGAAGAAGGCGGCGGGTTTATCGGTGTCAGCCCCAGTCTTTTTATTTGTAAGCGTCATCTGCAGTACAGGCCTACCCTCATAACTGCGGCCTATCTCGTACAATGATACTATGTCAGGATAATTCTCTTCCCATTTTCTCATCCAGTGGTATATTACATCAGCTGAATGAAATTTGTCAAAGGTGAGTGCTTCACCCGGGAGATACTCCACATCCGGGAGGCAGACCTTTGGAAAAAAGCTTATTCCATGCCTGTAGCCGCTCACTGAATGAAATGCAGTATCAATGCTGCTCCCGGGCAGAGCCACCTGTTGTGCGGATATGGGTCCGGCAATAACCATAAACTGAAATGCCAGAAGGCTTATGACTGTTCTCATGAGATAGCTGTTTGGGATTGAAATTTCGGAATTATTTTTCTCTATGTATAAGAAGTCCCGATGTTCTGCAGCAGATACAATCACATTGGGCCAATTAATGAAGTTCAGGTTTTGTTGCCGGTCCAGACCTAATTTATCACCATCCTGTGCAATGAATCTCCTGTTGAGGTGGTGAATTTTAGGATAAAAAGCCCCTGGCCAAGGTGAGACAGGTCTACCTCCCTCATTCCTTCTATATCTGTTTCATACAGTTTTATACCGTCGGTGCTGTAGACCGTTATATTCGTTTTTCCCGTAGCGGGAACCGTTATCACTCCTCTGCCGGGATTGGGATAGAAGGCTCCGGGATCAGATAAAACTCTGGTCTCACCAGGCACCTTCTCGAAGATAAAGTTATCAATTACCACTCCTGTTCCTGTGGGCCCGGTTTTAAAACCGAAGTAGTAAGTGCCGCTGAATGTGGCCTGCACAATAGCCCTGTAGAATATTTCTTCCGTATAGCTGAAGTTTCGGGATGAGAAGAGACTGAGTTGTTCAATGGCACCTTCATACCGGCCCTCTCCCCCCTTCAGGAAGAGTGACTCTTTGACTGATGGGTCAAGGTTCCGGTAATTGAACTTTATTGAATACTTCTCACCTTTGACAAGTGTAAAACCGGGTGTATAGAGAAAATTTTCATCTGTGGATGCAGGTTTAATAATCACAGCAGGTTCAATCTGTGATATATAAGGTCTCCATCCCGCCTCTTCGAGACTTGATCTCCATCCCCTGGGGAGTGAAGTGACTGCGTCATCAAATTCCTGCCTGTAAGGGAACTGCGCGATGGTGTAAATACCAGATCTCTTCTCTCCGGAGGCCGGCTGGGAGTAACTGTTATTCTGTTTGTCAGTCACTGCCCAGACCGAATAATAATATATCTCATCGCCGGAGATGTTTTCATCGGTAAAGCTCTGGAAGCTGCCGCGATAAACCACCTTGCCTGTTGATCCAATTGTGTCTCCTGTATTGTAATATTTGCCGTCGAGTGGTTGCAGCAGCTCAGGTTCTTCCGATACTGCAGCAATGAACTCGCCTGAAGAGCCTGATTTCCACGAAACAGACATGCCATAATCGCTTACCGGCACCAGGTTAAGGTCAACCGGCTGGTCAACATTCACCGTAAAAAGTATGCTGTCGCCATAATTCTTTATGTCGGTGATATTAATCCCCGTCACCGTCCCTTCCTGAAGAAAAGCATAAGGATTTGTGTTGTCACTGAATGATGCTGCCGGGTCAGCTCCGGGCAGAGCGGCGGATGAGATTGTGCCGTCATAGGACGGGGTGCCGTTTTTCCTGAAGACATAAACCTCGTCGGGCGGACCGGATGCGTTACCCCTGTAGCGGTTGTCAATGCGCTGAATGATCATTCCAGAGGCAGGCAGCGTACCCTCATAAAACCCCTCTTTCTTTCTGTATTCGACAACAAAAAACTGGTCCGTGCTATAGGGTGTCCTGATAATATATGAGTTGCTCTCTTCTCCTGCCAGGGTCTTAAGGGAGTAGGTCCCTGACTTTTTTATTTCAGGGATTTCATCAATCCAGCCGCCATATTTATGTTTCATCCACGCTCCGGGGTGTCCTCTGCCGCTTCCCATGAGATCCCATGGCCCTACCGGTACAGACTTCTTGTCATAATGATACAAGTCTGGTGCCCCGAGCAGAGAATGAAACATTTCATGGCAAAGTGTTCCGACAGTTACGTTTTCAAGCTGTAATGTATAACTGTTGATGGAAAGGTCGTTTATCTTAACTGTTCGTGTATACAGAGTCCATCTGTGAGGCCAGAGCAGTTCTCCCCATCCGTCAGGAGAGCCTTTGACCACGAATGATATGTTATCCATTTTCCCGTCATCATTGAGATCGAAATCTACATCAACAGGAATGCTATAGTTCTGCGTGGCCCATACAACTGCTCTTTCCAGTAATCCGTGCTCCCGGGTCGCTCTCTCATTGTCTTTGTAGCCTGATGGATTGTTAGTGACATCATACGGTTGATAGTATGCCCTGGGATAAATATCAGTGAACCATAAATTTTCTGTTGCGCCACCGGGGAAATGATGACTGACAATGTCCATTTTTCCGTAGGAAGCTTCTTTGTAATAATGTCTCAAAGAGCTTTCGGTGAGGCTGTTGAATTTTTGATTGTATGCCGCCCTCGTGACAGTGAAGTCTGATTCACCGCTGAACCTGATATAGATGACCAGGTTATTAAATGTCCTTGTCGATTTAGTTGAAGAAGCATCTTTAAGAGAAGTTGTCATCGTTGTCATCTCTTCGAAATGTTTGTCACGCCTGGCCTCCACCCATGATGGTATGGTTACCGTTGTCACTCCGGGGTTTTTAGACTGACTGATCTCTCCTGCCCTGATACCGGTAAGTTTGAAGTCATCGCCCTCCTGAATAAGGTAATAATAATAACCATCTGCTCCTTTTTTCAGGGGTAGTCCTTTTGCGTCATGCAGGTAATTGAAGAATTCGTCTCCTGAAATATATAGTTCTATGACCCTGCCGTCAGGGAGTGATTTTTGAACAGGAACAAAGCTCAGCGGGGCTGAAAATATGTTGCCGGCCAGAAGCAGGAGGATGTATATGAGAACAGAGCGGTTCATATGTTTCTTTCTCACTTTTCAACCCCGCTTCGAAATAACCTCAAGTTTTTCCGGGTCTGTAATCTCTATCGTCCGGCCATAAGAAATGATTATTCCGTCACGTCTGAATTCCGAAAACGTACGAATGACATTTGCGGGGCTCATGCTGATGAAATCAGCTATCTCTTTTCTTGAAACTGGCAGGTCAAACACTTTTGAATGATATATCTCCCTTGAGAAATAAAGCAGGACAAATGCCACTCTTCCTGCCAGATTTCGGCTTCGTATTTCAAGGCCAAGTGAAATTATATTCTCTGAAGTCCTTGAGAGTACGGTAAGGAGCTTTAAAGCGAATTTCCCGTTTTTTTCAGTCAATTCCCGTATCAGGTCTATAGGGATACAACAGGCGACAGAGTCCTCCAGGGCAGAGAGAGAGTACTTGTACTTGTCGCCGGAAAAGACATTTGTGTTGCTGACAAACTCATATGGCCTGGTAATTGTAATGATCTGCTCATCGCCGTTGTTAATGCGCCTGAAGAGCTTCACCAGTCCGTTTTTAAGATATTTGAAGTCACGGACCTG
>JALOMO010000094.1 GCA_025455395.1 Bacteroidales bacterium | reverse complement strand
GTAACCGTACCTGATACCGGTGAAGTGACGGTTAACGGCTATAATCTATATTCTCGTGAGGAGAGAGATAACCTGAAAGGAGTTATCGGGTTCGTACCTCAGGATGACCTCCTGTTTGAAGAGCTGACTGTATGGCAGAACCTCTACTATAATGCCCGGATGTGCCTTGATAATCTGAGCGAAGAACAACTGAAAGAGGCAGTTGAAAGGATGCTGGATGATTTTGACCTGGCAGAGATAAAGGATCTGAAAGTTGGAAACTATCTCAATAAGGTTATCAGCGGCGGGCAACGCAAAAGGCTGAATATCGCTCTTGAACTTATCCGTGAGCCGACAATTCTCTTTGTCGATGAGCCTACCTCAGGGCTCTCTTCAGCTGATGCAGAAGCGGTGATGAATATGCTTAAGGAGCAGACCTACAGGGGCAGGCTGGTGATAGTAAGTATACATCAGCCCGGATCTGACATATATAAAATGTTTAACAGTATTGTGGTTATCGACAAGGGTGGCTACATGATTTTCTATGGTAATCCCACCGAGGCAGTTGTATGGTTCAAGACGCGGGCAAACCATGCCAATGCCATTGAAGATCAGTGTGTCTCTTGCGGTAATGTTGATACTGACCAGCTACTCCAGATCATAGAGTCGAAGGTGGTCAACGAAGAGGGCAAGCCGACGCATATAAGGAAGGTAACACCTGCAGAGTGGGCAGAAGCTTTCAGGGAAGAGGCAGCAATGGTAATCCCGGAAAAAAGAGCTGAAAAGGATGAGATGCCTGAGAATAACTACTCCGTACCAGGTCTCTTTAAACAGTCTCGGATATTCTTTATGCGCGATCTGCTGTCAAAGGTTGCTGACAGGCAATATATACTTGTCAGCCTCCTTGGCGCGCCGCTCCTTGCACTGCTCCTGGCCTATTTCACCAAAGACCGTTCGGGAGAGGAGTATAATTTCAGCCTTAATGAAAACCTGCCGGCCTACATGTTCATGTGTGTCATTACTGCCTTCTTCCTGGGTCTTATAATCAGTGCAGAGGAGATTGTAAAAGATCGTAAAATCCTTAAGAGAGAATCATTCCTTAACCTTAGCTGGTTCAGTTACATTAATTCCAAGGTATTCATGATGTTTCTCATTTCTGCTATCCAGACCCTTTCGTTTATCCTGATTGGTAATCTGATACTGGAGATCAGGGATGTGACTGCCGTGTACTGGATTGTCTTGTTCACCACTGCCTGCCTCGCCAACCTGATAGGATTGAACATTTCGGCAGCTATGAACTCTGTTGTTACAATTTATATTCTTATCCCGTTTATTCTTATTCCACAATTGCTTTTCAGCGGAGTGCTGGTGAAATTTGACAAGCTGCACAAGAATGAACTATCAAACTATGAGTATGTGCCTGTCATTGGCGACCTGATGCCCGCCCGATGGTCATTCGAGGCACTTGCCGTTGAGCAGTTCAGAAACAACAGGTATGAGAAGAATTTTTTCAGATATGATGCTGAGATCAGCCAGAACAACTGGTATGCGTCGTTCCTGACAGATGCACTCAGGAGAGACCTCCATGAATGCCGTATATACAACGATAGTATTCAATACAGTGATATTATGGAAGGCAACTTCAAAAAACTGGGATTGAATATTAATAAGCTATCTCAACTGGCCGGATTCGGACCTCTGCCTGATGAGATGGCATCGTCTATGAGCAGTGAGAAGTTCAACCCTTCCGTTGCTGATATGGTTGAAAGTTTTCTTGACAGCCTGCAGAAAAAATTTCATTATATGCGGAGGATCAACATGGCCATTAAGGATTCTGTAACCCTTTCTCTGGTTGATAGGATGGGGAAGGAGGAATTTATGGCCATGAAAGAGGACTATACCAACAGAAAGCTGAGGGAGATTCTCCTGGATGAGTTTACAATCAATAAGACAATAGAGACCCGCGATAAAATAATACAAAGGTATGAGCCTGTTTATATGAAACCGGTCTCCAGAAACGGGCGCGCTCAGTTCTATGCATCCTCAAAGCAGGTGGGAAATGTTATAATCAACACCTTCTGGTTTAATATATGTGTATTATGGCTTGTAACACTGATGTTTTACCTGGCACTCAATTTTGATCTTCTGAGGAAAGCTGTTAACATTGGTTTTCGCCTTAACCTTCTTCGCCGTTTTATCAAAAAGCGAGCGGCCAGGGATTCTTAGAAATACTCATCAAGTAATTTCCGGAAGCGTACATCGTATTGCAAAGAATAGAGATCAGTATTCATTTTTAGCCAAGGCAGGTCTCGGTATCCGGTTTCAAGGGCTCTCTCAATTTGCTCCAGGGCTTCGGGCACCTTGTCCTGGAGGCAGAGCAAACCTGCAATCCGCAGATAATTTGCTGAGTCTATCTCAACAGCCCTTTCAAGCATCTGTTCTGAATATTCCATATCACCCATCCTGGCCGCCACTGCTCCCAATGAGGTATAAGTATCAGGATCATCGGGCCAGTTTTTCAGCCAATCGTCAGTGGCATATTTCCTGTACATGGTGAAATACCTGTACGCTTCTGCCTTATCTCCGAGTAACTGATAATTTACGCCCAGGTTATACCAGGTGGTTAAGGTTTCACTCTGGTTTACTTCAGGGATAAATTCGATGGCATCTATTGCTTCATTGTACTTTCCCCCGAGCCTGTATGTATATGACAGGCGGAACAGGTTAAAGGTGAAATTGGGACTTATTTCCCGCGCCTTTTTAAAAGCTGACTCTGCTTTGTCAAGACTGTCAACACATACCCAGGCTGATCCCAGGTAGGCATATGACCAGGGATTCTGCGGGTTGTCAGCAATCATTTTTTCAGCCCAGACAAGGGCTGAATCAATATTGCCGATATTTGTAAGATAGAGCCACAAAAGGCCACCATAGGTTAATGCCTGCTTCGGATTGATTGCGAGGGCTGCCTTGTATTCTATTGCGGCTTTTTCATACTCTTTTGCCAGCTGATAATAATAGCCGAGATTGTTATGAGAAGAAGGATCGTCAGGGTATAGATCGGTCAGTCTCCTGGTATATTCTATGCCCTTTTGCAGATCGTGCATCACATTTATCTCGTAAAAACCGAGTATGCCGTATTTTTCCTTATCTGTCAGGTTATCGACAGACATGACTGCCTCCCGGAGCAGCTCTTTTCCCTCTTCAGCATCAAATTTCTCAATGAGAAGATTACCCAGCGAGGCTTTTGCAGCTGTAAAACCTGTATCGACATGCAGTGCACTCTCATAATATTCTCTTGCGCCTTTAAAGTCAATATTGTAATGTTTCTCAATTCCAAGTGAAAAGAGCTTCAGTGCCTCCAGAGATGATGTGGTAACCCTTGACAGGGGCTTATCCTGGGTTGATATCCTGTATCTTGATTCGCCAAGCCCCCTGCGTATCTTTTTACTCAGGTCGTCGATTCTCAGCAGAATCTCATTCATCTCATCAGCATAGAGTACCTCTGACTTAAGCAGGTGCCCTGTTTTCGTTTCCTGAATCCTGGCAGTAATAATATACCTTCCTCCGGTTTCACTTATTCCCGGCACTATATAGATATCAACATTCTCCCTGGCCGCTATCTCCCTGCCCGTTTTCTCATCAATGAAAGTGTTCCTGCTGAGCTCCATCATTGATAACGTTTCCATCATCCTTTGCCGTGGCATAATATTAATATACCTTGATTGACTTGTTGTGATACAGAATGCCGTATAAAGTGATTTATCAAAAAGCGGATCACCGGTGGTGTTTTCAAAGTCAGTTATGACAATCCAGTCACGTTTATCAAAGGGGATATCAGTTGATCCGGAAAAAGTGAAGAAAAGTCCGGATAGCACAAGCAGGACCGGTACAATAAACTGAGGTTTAATAAGAAAGGAAAGAGATTTGAGCGTGGCCGGGTATTTCTTTCTCACAGTGAGGAGTTTCTGTTCCGGCTTGCTCACCTCTTCCTGGTGAGTAGGAGCGGAGGCCATCGCTATGCCTTCAATTATACCCTTTACTGAAAGGGCAACTTTATTAATCTGATCCCGGTATATTGTATGGTTCAGATTCTCATGAGGGTTATCCTCCCGCGACCTGAGGGGCCTGTTCACTCCGGCAGATTTATAAATGAATTCCACTCCGCGGAGAACACTACCGGTCAACGATTCACAAAGTTTAATATCAGTATCGTCGAGATCATGAATTCTTACAGGTAAAACTCTGCTTGCAACATTGCCGTTAGGGAGCCTGACCTTCAGCCCGAACATATCACCCGATGCCAGATCGATAAACGCCTTGAACTCATGCTCCCATGCAAATGACTTAGGATCACAGTAGGTCCTTGATATTATAGGTATAAATACAAGGCATTTAAGTTTATTCTGCAAAGAGTCTCCTACCTCATGTGTCTCAAGCAGTCCGTCATGGGCATTACTGTCGAAGTAAACTGTGATTTCTTCCTTGAAGGTTGCCTCAAGCTCCCGCTTGAGGTTTTCTACAAATTCAGTTACCCAGCCATCATACTTATTGTCCTTCTGGCGGTAGCTGATGAAGATGTCATATTCAAAACCCTTGGCAATGCCAGGCATCCCTGTCACGGTTGGTTCATTATCAAAGTTAACGTATAACAGAGCATAAAGCAAATATTTATTTGCACGGGGCTTGCTTTCAATCAATTATTGAGACTCTCCTTGCATGGAAACCTATACTGGGCAGCCTCTTTAAAACCATGTATCAATCAATACCTGGCGGTCATGCTGAAATTCGGTTGCCCTGTATGAAACGGATGAGTCGTTTTCAATATGATATATCCAGTAACCCGAAACAACGCCGGGGTTATAGAAGGTTCTTCTTATATAAAGCCTGTCACCCTCCCTGAAGTCGCATTTTTTGCCCTGGGCCGATATTTTCCCGTAAATGCTCTCAAGTGATGTCTTGATCCAGATGATGTTGGGGCCGTTCATGTCTTCAGGGCCTGTCTGGCGGTACTCAACAAATGCCCCGACATATTTTCTGGTAATATAAAGTTCTTCTTCTTCAGGAACGGAAGAAAACTTCTTCAGGGTTGTACATGAAGAGATTGCAGCAATCAATATCATTACCAAGAGTTTCTTCATCTCAATAATTTCCCGCTATTTCAGTTCCGGTGAGCTTCTTCCTGTGGCCGTAAGATACGAAAAAAGCATCTAAAAAGGAAATCATAATCCTCCTGATGCCACGTTGAAAATTAAAGTTGAATTTGCAGGTTAATATGCCGGTGTTACTAATTTTTCCGGTGGCTCATACTTGCTTGCCGCGCTCCAGCGTATTCCCCGCTTAAGTATCTCGAGTGCCTCTGGCACCTTCATATCGGCAGCTACATGTCCGAGAGAGGAATAGAAGACGCGTCCCTTGCCAAACATCTTCTTCCAGACAACCGGCATAGTACATCCATCTGTCCAGTAATCATGATCTGCCGTAAACGCAGTAGTGGCAAGCACTCTTACATTGGGATCAACATGCATGTAGTACTGTTCGCTGTGCATATTAAAATCTGCAAGCCCTTTTGTTATAGGGTCTTCCTGGTCTGTAATTTTAACCCTGTATTCGATTACCCCTCCCGGATGTGCCACCCACTGTCCTCCGACCATATACTGATAGGCAGGATTGTTGCGGAAAGAATCGGCCAGCCCGCCATGCCAGCCGGCTAAACCGGTACCATTCCTGACAGCGTCGAGTAAACCCTTCTCCTGTTCATTGCTTATTTCTGCCATCGTAAATATATGGATGACAAGGTCAACACTTTTCATATAGGTGTCATCGGTATAAATATCCAGTGAACGCGTCGTATCAGCAACTGCACCTTCAGCTCTTAGCCATGGAAGCAGAATATCGACATAAGCCGCAGGTTCATGACCCTCCCAGCCGCCAAATACTATCAAAATCTTCCTGCCTTTCAGTTCCGGTAAGGTCCCTGCATCAGAACATCCGTAATTCACAAACAGAATTAAAAGGGTAAGAGCAAAAGGTTTCATTTCGACAGAATTGATTAATTTGGTCTTGAATAATTTCATTCCCGGTTACCCGGTATACTGCAGTCATTTCTTCACTCTAAAATTAATTGAAATGAACGAAAAAAGAAATAAGTTTTCAAGGAGACAGTTTGTTAGCAGTTCTGCAGTCGGACTTGCAGGTATAGTGATAATTCCATCCTTAGCATGCAACCGGTCTAAAAGCACAAAAAAAAACCCAAATCTTGTCAGGCTAGGATTTATCGGTCTGGGCAGGCAGGCAATGTATCTGACTGACGGATTCATAAGGATTCCTGATGTTGAAGTGCTGGCAGGTTGCGATGTTTACGGCGTTAAGCGAACAAGGTTTGCAAATAAGGTAAATGCATTTTACACAGAAACCGGGAAGACGATTAAGGCGGAGGTATATGAGAAGTATGGTGACCTGCTCAGCAGGGATGATATAGATGCTGTAGTCATCTCTGTTCCCGATCATGCCCATGCATTCATAGCGATTGCAGCACTTAAGGCCGGTAAGGATGTATATCTCGAAAAACCCCTGACCTTTACCATTTTCGAAGGTCAGCAGCTTAAAAAGACAGTCCGTGAAACAGGAAGAATACTCGGCGTTGGCAGCCAGCAGCGTTCAGATGCTTATTTCAGACATGCTGTAAATCTTGTGCAGACAGGTGCCCTGGGTACTGTCTCAAGGGTAAATGCTTTTGTCGGGCCTCCCCCGAAACCTTACGATCTGATTGCAGAACCTGTTCCTGATGATTTGAACTGGGACCTGTGGCTTGGGCCTTTGCCTTGTAATATTCACTACAACAGGGAGCTCGCGCCTCCCATTTCTCTTGATCCGCCAGCGGATGAAGAATACTGGGCAGGGTGGAGATGGTACCGGGAGACCGGAGGGGGCTTCACTACTGACTGGGGTGCCCATATGTTTGATATTGCACAGTGGGGATTGGGAATGGACGGCAGCGGCCCTGTAGAGATATCACCTGTTGGTGACGGATCTGAGTTCATCTCATGGAAATATGCCAGCGGTGTAATTATGACATCAGAGCCATTTAATGAAACAAGGACCAGGGGAGTCAAATTCTGGGGTGAGAAGGGGTGGATCGAAGTTTCGCGCGAGCATTTTGCTGCTTCGGATCCTTCATTTAACCCGCTTCCAATTTCTGCAGCAACCGATAGTGGTCCGTATGAAACGAAGATACCGCATCAGCTTAACTTCATAGATGCGGTAAGGAAGAGGATTGATCCTGTGGCCTCAGTAGAGGCGGGCCATAGCAGCTGTACGGTATGCACCCTTGGCAATATAGCCGTGGAGCTCGGGAGAACCATCAGGTGGGACCCTGCAACAGAGACCTTTATTGAAGATATTGATGGTGCTGCTACCGCGCGTCTGCATTATAACTACAGGAAGCCCTGGAAACTGATATGATCGGTTGTCAACCCGTTCACGGGCCTGGCGGATAGCCTGTGACGACTAAGTATTAAATAAGTCACTTTAAATGGCATTAGGCATTATTGTCAGGCAGATCGCGATTCTTGCCATACTCGTTTTAATTGGGCTGGCTGCTTCCAGGGCGAAGGTAATAACTTCTGTTTCAAAGGATTTCCTTGCCAGAATCATCTTTCATATAACCCTCCCGGCGATGCTTCTGACAAACTTCAGCCGCATTGACCTTACACCAAGGCTTCTTTCAAACAGCCTGCAGGTACTTATTACTTCAATATTCGTTTTGTTCTTTATGCTGCTTATCGGATGGCTGACATCGAAAGTTGCAGGGCTGAAAGGAAGCTCTGCATCAATCTTCAGGTTGCACAGCATGCTCGGAAACGTTATATATCTAGGTCTTCCGGTAATATCATCACTCTTCGGGGAGGAGGGACTCCTCTACGGGAGTATCTTTGTTCTGGTTTCCAATATTCTGATGTGGACCGTCGGGGTTGCAATAATTACACCGGGAACCTCTTTCAGCATAAGAAAGTACCTGGGTAAAATACTTAACCTTAATACTATCGCAATTATCACGGGATTTTTACTCTTCCTTCTTTCAATAAAGCTGCCGTCATTAATCCTCGACTCGGTCGGAGCTCTCGGGAGAACAAATACTTACCTCTCAATGATATACATCGGGGCTATACTCTGGTTTGCTGACGGAAGGAAGATGCTTAGAAACAGGACTGTATATCTTCTTTCACTGAACAGGTTGATCATTGTGCCTCTGATTATTCTCGGGATATTTGCTTTGCTTAATCACCTTTTTAGCGGGCTGATTGACCCCGGTGTAGTATCAGTGCTTGTGATGCAGGCAGCTATGCCCTGCATGGTAAACGTGGTGATAATGGTCAATATTCTTGGCGAGGATGACGGCATTGCCACTGCTAATGTCTTTATCACAACCCTGCTTAGCGTTATCACCCTTCCACTCATACTTATGATGATCAGCTTATTCTATTAGATTCATTTACAGTGTATTATAAGAAGATAGCAGTGGGGAATTCTTACAGCTGAATAATTTACCCTCAAAATCGTTCCGTTTGTCAAAATGACAAATCCCGGGACATTTTTAAGTCTCCTTATCTATTGTTCATATAGTGAGTGCTTTATGAAACTCCGCAGTCACATGTTCTATTTTTTCCCCGGTTTCCCTGTAAAAGTCAGGTGACTTTTGACGAATGGTACTATAAAGAGGGCCACTTGATTTTAATCGTAAATGAACTGATGCTATTTTTTGATCAGTGGTTCCTGAAGCATTCGCAAAAACCCATTATACGGGCATTACCCACTTGTGGAGAGTGTTCCTGATAGCTAATTTTACACTGATAAAATTGATTGCCATGAAGACTTTTTATCAGATTGAATCAGCAGAAACCGGCATCGTCTTACTAAGACGCCGGAAGATAGCTAAAGCATTGCGTCGATGGCTTCGTGAAAACAACATTCCGTTTGAGTATACATTTTGCCTTCTGTAATATTTCGAACTGAGTTAAAGAAATAGCTATGAACAGAGAAGTTGTTGGAGAAAATTCAGGTGTCATAAATAGTCAATCACCAAACATGATATTGCACAAGTATTTGCTGTCGAAGGAAAGCGACAGGGACAAACTCAACAGTGAAGTGGCCGATGAGGTGCATGAGGACCTGTTCAATTTTCTCAGTTATATGGGCATGGACAGGAGCTCAGGGTTACTTGTTATCCCTTCCAACCAGCATTATTTTTATGATACTGAAGATCTTAAAGGTGTAGATACTGTTATAAATCTCAAGCAGCTCAACTATGTCAGGGAGATCAGAAATTTCCTTCAGACAATCGCAAGTATGCTGCCCCATAAGAGCAGGTTTGTAGGTTGTTTTATTGATAACAAGTCTCAGAACGGGTTCACGGACAAATACAACAATCTGCCCAGGCAGCTCTCAGAGAAGCTGGAGGCCTATGAAAACGGCATAGAATCAAGAATACCCTTTATCAACAGGATGTACAGCTTCATTGACTCCAGGACTAACAGGTACCTGACAAGAAGGACGGTGTCACACCTGCTTGAGGAGTGTGGCCTGCAGCTGGTCAGCATGACTGAACTTAACGGCCTGACTTATTTCTGTACAGAGAAAATCAAGCCTGCCGCATAATCACAGATCAGCCGGCGGAAGAAAAACAGCATTGAACAACAGTTTATATGTCGCCTGCGTAGATGCCCTGAACTGGGGATTAAATGCATAGAGTATCAGCTCTCCTTTGCCCTTCTTAATCCAGATCATTGCCGGCTTGCCTGAAAGCAGCTCCTCCTTCTCGCAATAGCCGCTCAGGAGAATGTTTTTTTCAGGGAATGCACCTATCACTCTCCGGTCCATATCAAACCTCGGTATGGAGGTTGAGAACAGGGGATTACCGCGGTAAAAGACACCTGTTTCAGCAGGCATGCCGTATGTAAGTGGATGATCCTGCTTGAGTTGCATGCGTACAAGTGAACCCGGGATCGAGAGGCCATCCCTGCGTGCCTGGTCACCTGTGTTGGAAAACGGCAGAACAAACTCTTCAGTCGTTTCGCCATCAGTGATCTCAAGCATACCTGCAAACAGGTCTGTTGACTGTCCCCACGAGATTACTCTTCCTCCGTTATTGATGAAGAGTAACAGTTTTTCAAATCCTTTTTTGCCCATTCCCTTCTGGTAGTCAGGATGGTAATTACCCATGTAGGCGCCACCGTCTGATCCGGGTTTGCCATTCATCAGCATAGCCTTGGAAGAGCCCGGGAAGATTATAATGTCATACTCACCGGCCAGATCGGTTTTTTCAAATTCATCGGGGTGAATAACGGCATAAGGCAGCTTGTAAGTGTCGAAAAGATAACGGGTCCATCCGGCATCCATATCGCTGAAGTAAGTCTCTACCAGGGCTATCCCCGGCATGACCAGCCCTGTCATGGACAGTTTACCGGGATCGGTGACATAGCCTGGTTCAGTAAATGTTTCCTGCACAATCCGGTTCAGCAAGGCTTCATCTTTACCCTGCACCACAAAACTCCCCTTCCCGTAGCTCCTGTCGCCTGCCTTCGTTTCCTGGTCAAGGCGGCTGACGCTCAAGCCCTCATTAAGGGCAATAATGGCGGCCATGTGGCTTCCGTTGTTTGTTGCCGGGAAGATAGCCGGCAGCCTGAAATTTTTCTGCAGTGGATTATAGTTTCCTTCCAGGGGTTTAAGTGCTGATTCGAATTCAACATCCCGAAGAGTGATCTCATATGATATGAATCCCCTGTGAAGAGGCAGCGACCAGCTGGTAACATCATAAGGCCGGATCACATCACCCCCCGGGGTATAGTGTCTTACAGGAAACTCCTGTTTTTCCATGACCTCCTTGACAAAAGCACGGAATGGCTGTGCCAGAGGATATACGATGTCTCCCGCCTTTAGATTTATACCGGAGAGGGTATAGTCTGAGGTTAGCCGGAAGCCACTTACTCCATGTTCTTCCATAAGCCGTACAAAACGGATAAGTTCACTCTGATCTGCCTGTTTAGCTGGAACCACATAGTAGAAGGGAGCCTCAGTCCTGCCTTTCTCCACCTCTCTTTTGGCGACTTCATTCCTGAATTTAAGGATGTCATTTTTCATCAGTGAGGCAGTCTTGATAACCGAGAAGGTTGATTCTATTTCAAGTTTAACGATATCGCCAAGACGCCACCATCCGCCCTGCCATGGCACCGGGAAGTTGATGCTCTTGTCATACTCTGAAAGCCCTTTGCCGCTGACCTGCAGCTCATTTGGCTCAATATATATAGGTGATGCCTCACGGACGCTGGCAGCCTCGGTAAGCATGCCGATCACATTCTTCCAGATGCATGTTTCGGTAGAGCCGGGCCAGTACATGTCGAAAATGGTCTTCTGTCCAATGCCTGTAAGCCCGGTGTTTGTGAGGTCCCTCAGCATATTGGTTCCAAACACTCCTGTCCAGGTCCATAATTCGCCATCCACATTTTCCGCAATCGGATCATGAGCAGGAGGGACAAAATATCGAATGCCGGTTGATCCCATCTGATGCTTTTCAACCATTACCTGCGGAAACCAGTCAAGGTTATATATCCTTGCAATAGACCTGGTGTCCTCCTGGGTAAGACTAATGAAATCACGGTTGTTGTCGTGGCCTACATATTTGTGGTAAACTCTTGGTAGTGAGGCGCCTTCATATTGAGTGCCTTTATATTTCTTATAGTTCTCAACCACAAAATCCATCCCGTCAGGGTTGTGATTGGGGACCATCATATAAACAACATCATCAAGATATTCTTTTATAAGCGGGTCACTTGTTGTAACAAGGTTATAGGCGATCTGGGGAGCTGCCTGCGAAGGTGCAACCTCGGTCGAGTGCATTGAAAGGGTGGCCAGGAAAAAGACCTTTCCCTCCCTGATATAATCTGCCTGTTTTGATTCAGAGAGATCTGGATTAAGTGCCAGTTCCCTGTTTATTTCGCGGAGTTTCTCCAGGTTATTGATGTTCTTCTCTGACGAGATGAAGACGATATACATTTTCTTCCCCATGGGGCTCTGTCCGTTCTCTATCATTTTTACCATAGGTGAAGCCTTGTCAAGCTTCATGAGATAATCTGTCATCTCTTCATAATTAAAGAGCATGTAATCTGATCCCGGCACGAATCCGAAATGTTCCTCGGGTTTTGGAATTGAAGATTGGGCTGATACTCCGGTAATGGAAAGGGACGTACCTGCCATAACAATCAAAATGCTTAATGTCAGTAGTTTAGGAGATTTCATTGATTTTTGATTTATGGTAGACCGACATAAAGATATTAAAAATCACGGTAGTCAATTTCCTGGAACAGGTTTAAATCCCTGACAAACTAAGGTCTTTATTACAGACGACTTTATGTTTTAAGGAGTTCGTATCGGTGATGCCAGTACAAAGAGACAAAACCTCAAAAAATACCTATCACTATTGATTGTACTGTCATTTTATTGGGTTTACCTTTGAGATAAATTAT
>JALOMO010000093.1 GCA_025455395.1 Bacteroidales bacterium | reverse complement strand
TCAGGAAGCCTCCTGTGACATTCACCTACCAGGTCAAAAACCTGCCACCGGGCCGCGTAGCAGCGAAACTGGTGAGCGAATACATTTTAAATATTACACCAGAGGAGGAAATGAACAAAATCAACCCCCAAAGTAAAATGTTCTTCGGTTACAGGCCCCGCGGGACCGGCCGACCAACAAAGAGGGAGCGTCGCGACATGGAGGATTTCCTTCAGTAGGTCACTCATCATGTACCGGGGGGGTAGTATAAATACCTATATTACTTTCAGACCTGGTACAAATCATAGAACAGAAATATAGGGGGTGATTTCTTTTTTCTAACTTAGTATTTCGGAAAGGCGAAGAGAGTTAATAAATTATCAAGGGCAAGGCAGGGACATGAGTAAAAAGAATATCGAGAAGTATGATATCTTTTATCTTCTTCTCAGAAAATATGTTGATTTCTGGCATAATTACATCTATTACCGTAAAGTGATAGTGTATGGAAGAGACAGAATTGATTTTTCTGTGCCTACCATCTATGCCCCAAATCACCAGAATGCACTTATGGATGCCCTCGCAGTTCTGTGCACATTAAAGAAACAGCCAATTTTTCTTGCCAGGGCAGATATTTTCAGAAACAAATTCATCGCGCGCATTCTCTACCGTTTTAAGATGCTGCCGGTATTCCGTATAAGGGACGGTTATGAGAACCTCAAACAGAATGATGAAACATTCAATGATACACTCAGAGTGATGGAAAGTTGCAGCGGGCTGGTGATTCTTCCGGAAGGCAATCATGCAGGCTTCCGGAGACTGAGACAGCTGAAAAAGGGGATCTGTCGCATAGCATTCCAGACAGCCGAGGCGTCAAACTACACAAAGGAAATAAATATTGTACCCGTAGGGCTCGAATTTACACACTACTGGCTTTTCAGACAGGTGCTGACGGTTGTCTACGGACATCCGATAGCTGTTTCTGAATATTATGACATATATAAAGAAAATCCAAATAAAGGCTTACTTGATCTGCGTGACAGGCTTTCTTCAGAGATGAAGAAAGTAATGGTTCACATCGGTGACGAGAATGATTATGAAGCCCTCAATGAACTGAGGAGCATCGTAAACGAAAAGTACAGTGACAGCATCCGCTATCCAAAGCTTTTCCGTGACACCAGACTCGTTGAAAAAATTAACAACCTCCGCGAGCCTGATCCGAAATCGTACAGGGAGATCTGTGATGATAGTCTGGCAATCAGGGACCTGACAAAACAGCTTCACATCACTTACCGCCTGTTAAGAAAGAAGAAACACCCCTTCGGATGGTTGACATTATCATCACTATTCCTGCTAGTCACACTGCCGGTTTTTATCCTGGGTGCCGCACTGAATCTCATCATTTTTAAAGTACCTGATTTGCAGTCACGCAAGGTCAAGGATGAGGCCTTTATAAGCACAATCAGGTATGGTCTGACCCTGGCCCTCAGTTTTATTATTTTCCCGCTTTACCTGGTGCTCACTCTCATCTTTATCAAACCGTGGTGGCTTGCGCTGGCCGCTTTTCTGGCTATACCGGTCACAGGGCTGCTTGCATGGAACTGGCTGCTGCTTTATCGCAGGACTGTTGGCGGGTTCAGGGTCAGAACCCTGATAGCGGTCAATAACCCTGCCTTCATAAGGCTGCGTGACACATACAACTCCCTTACACAACGAATCTCCAGGCTGTAAAGATGAGTGATTTCTTTTCCGGCAGGGTAGTGTGGATTACAGGTGCATCTTCAGGGATAGGAGAAGCGCTGGTCAATGAATTTGTCAGCAAAGGAAGCAGAGTTATTGCTTCATCATATGACATTGATCAGCTTGAGAGAGTAACAGATCGCTGCTCAGGCATGAAGGGCAGTATTACTGCAGTACCGTTTGACCTTGCCGACACTTCAGCGATAGAGAAAATAGTACATGAGGTGGCCGCGAAAGAGGGGAAGATAGATATCCTTCTGAACATCGGAGGGATAAGCCAGAGAGCCCTGATCAAAGAGACCCCTCTGTGGCTTGACCGAAGGATTATGGAGGTCAATTACTTCGGTACCATTGCCCTTACCAAAGCAGTTCTTCCTTATATGATCAAAGCCGGCGGTGGGCAGATAGCTGCTACAAGCTCAATCTCGGGACGTTTCGGATTCCCACTCAGGTCTGCCTACTCAGCCTCGAAGCAGGCACTGCACGGTTTCTTCGAGACACTACTTCTTGAACATAAAAGAGATAATATCAGAGTCTCCGTCCTTATTCCCGGAAGAGTGAGAACAAAGATTTCTTTTCGAGCTCTCACTGCCAGTGGCGAAGAGCATGGGAAGATGGATGAAGGACTGGACAAAGGGATCACACCTGAAAAAGCTGCGAAGCAGATCATCAGGGGACTGAGGCGCAACAGGCGCGAAATACTGGTTGGCAGCAGCGAGTTGCTGATGCTCTCAATCAGAAAGTACTTGCCGGCACTTTTCTTCTGGCTGGCCGGAAGAATCAAACACACCTAAAAAAACCAAAATGAAAGGATATATAATCAGCGGCATACAGCAGATAGGCGTAGGGGTTAAAGACCTGAAGACGGCCTGGGACTGGTACATCAAAGTCTTCGGGATGGACTGTCTTATTTTTGAGGAGGAGGCAGAAGCCAAGCTCATGCTGCCTTATACCGGTGGAAAGCCGAGGAGAAGGCATGCCGTTCTTGCAATGAACATGCAGAGTGGTGGCGGATTTGAAGTATGGCAGTACAAGGGAAGAGAACCCCTGCCACGTGACCGCGAAACAAAGCTGGGTGATTATGGCATTTTTTCATGTAAGATGAAGGTACGCGATGTGACCGCAAGTTACAGGCATTTCATCTCAACAGGCGTTGAATGCCTCGGGGAGCCGGCTCCTGATCCCGCAGGCAAACTCAATTTCTTCGTCAAAGATCCATTCGGTAACATCTTTCAGATCGTTGAGGCAACTGACTGGCTCATGAACCTCAGGAAAATATCGGGCGGAGCCTACGGAGCCGTGATAGGTGTGTCAGACATTGATAAGGCATTAAAGATCTACTCGGATGTGCTTGGATATGACAGGATCATCTACGATAAGACCGGTAATTTTGATGACTTTGCATCTGTGCCGGGCGGTAAGGGACGCTACAGACGCATCTTGCTCTCTCCCACAAAGCCGTTCCACGGAGGTTTTAATCCTCTCTTCGGACAGAGCCAGATTGAGCTTGTGGAAACGATGGACAAGACAGCTACTAAGATATTTGAAGGCAGATACTGGGGTGACCTGGGCTTTATCCATCTGTGCTACGACATAAGTGGTATGGACAAGCTCCGTAACTACTGCCTGGAATCGGGCTGCCCTTTCAGGGTTGACAGCCAGAAAAGTCACGAAGGAAACAGCTTTGACATGGGTGAAGCGGCAGGCCACTTCTCCTATATCGAAGACCCGGACGGTACTCTTATTGAGTTTGTGGAAACGCACAAAGTGCCAATTATCAGGAAACTGGGCTGGTACCTTAATCTTAAAAAACGTGACCCGAACAAAGCTCTTCCTGGTTGGATGATCAAGTCGCTAAGGTTCTCGAGAGTGAAGGAGAAGAGGTAGCGCAGTGGTAACCGGTAATCAGTAATCGGTAAGATTACATGGTAATTTCCCCTCCTGAGTCAGGAGGGGTACGATCCGTCGACTGACGGATCGGGGGGTGGTCTGTCCTTCAGACTTCGAACACCAGGCTTATTTGGCAACAGACTGCGCTTGACTCATTACGCGCATGAAATTGCCGCCCCATATTTTTGCAATATCTCCATTGCTGAACCCGCGACGGATGAGTTCTTTTGTGATATTTTTCATCATGGAGACATCTGTGCATCCCTCTATACCGCCTCCCCCGTCAAAGTCAGATCCTATTCCCACATGGTCAATGCCTATGATGTCAATGACATGTTGGATATGATTAACAGCATCAGACACTGTGGCAAGCTTGATATATTTCTCCCTCAGCTGCGAGTACTCTGCCCATCGCTGTTCCTGCTGGGCTTCCGTCAGGTCACCCTCCATGGCCTTCCACTTTGCGCGAAGCTCTTTCATCTTTGCATCAAACTCGGGATTAGGCTCAGGCTGACGCAGATAATCGCTCAGGAGACATATCTGGATCACGCCTCCGTTCTTCTTCAGCGCCAGCAACATCTCATCATCAAGGTTGCGCGGACTCTCACAAAGAGCCCTGCAAGATGAGTGAGAAGCGATCACCGGAGCCCGTGAGAGCTCGATAACATCATAAAATGAGTCATCTGACATATGAGACACGTCAACAAGCATACCCAGCCTGTTCATCTCCGCTACAACCTCCCTGCCAAAGGCAGAGAGACCGTTATGTTCAGGGCCATTAGCATCAGTTGAGGAATCACAGATGTCATTATTCGCTGAATGACATAGAGTTATGTACCGCGCTCCCCTATTGTAATACTGACTGATCCTCGAGAGGTCTGTTCCAACCGGGTAACCATTTTCTATTCCTATGAAGACTGAGACCCTTCCCTCTGATTTAAGTTTCCATGCATCCCCAGGTGTCAGTGCCAGCCCTGCAAGTTCCGGGTAACGTTCAAGGCTTTTATAAATAGAGTCAAATATTTCAAGTGTGTTTGAGTGCTCAGTTTCATATGCTTCCGGTGTTCTCGGACCCTGCCCTATGAAAACGGCAAAGAATTCTGCATCAAGCCCTCCCTCCTTCATTCTGGGGAAATCGACACAACCACGTTCATTTCTCTTTCCCAGGTCAAATCCCACGCGTGAAAGGCGCATAGGTGTGTCACAATGAGTGTCAACAGTCAGCATAGTCTGATGCAGTTTATCGGCCTTGCGACTGACTTTTTCATCTTCAGAGGCACAACCGGCTGCAATAAACACAATGGCCATAATGGCAGATAAAAGTCTCATTTCAATCAGGTTTAAGCTGCGGCTAATATAGTTAATAGTTTCTGCGATTGATCAGAAAGGGAGTGTCTGAAAGATTAAAAAAGGTTAAAAGGGATGGGCAAGAGGCATGGAGCAGGGAGCAGGGGGCAGGGGGCAAGGAGCAATGGGCGGGAAGGATTTGAGATTTGCGATTGTCGATTTGCGATTGTCGAATTAAATAGCAGGGAGCAGGCTGAAAAAAAAGCCCCGCAAAAGAGCGGGGCAGCCATGAAAAGAATGGAAAAATTGCTTTTGGACAGTAAAAAGCATCTTCAAAGTATCATGACTTTGTATCTGTCAGATTTTACTCCGTGTTTAATCTATTACAAATATAATAATTTTATTTCTTACAACTATTTTTAAGAATCATTTGTGGAAAATCAAACATCTCAGACCGGTTAATCCAGATTTGCCTTTGGCAGGAAGAGAGTGACAAGAACTATAAGACCGATTGTGATCAACACTGCAGCTGAAACCCGGGTAAGAGTAACTATGTTTCTGAGTCTCATTGAGCGACTGTACCGGTTAACTATCCAGCTAAAGATGAACCACCAGGCTGAAGCACCTGTGAAAATCCCCATAATAATCAGCAGCGGTACCAGAATTCCCGGGCCGTTGAAGTTAATATTCATTCCCGGGTAGAGGGCGATGAAAATGAAAATAGAAAACGGATTCGTAAGAGCAAGCATAAAGACCGAAAAGTAATCCTGAGCCGGCGAACTTATGAGGTTATCACGGACCCTGCTGCGGATATCTGCCACAGGATTTGAAAGGAATAGCTTAATTCCGATGGAAGCGATGAGAAGACCTGTAATGAGCTTTATATAAAAGCTCTCCTCCCTGACAAAACCAATGATAAATGAAAAACCAAGACCGGCAATAATGGCAAATATTGTATCGGCCGTTGCCACTCCCATGCCGGTCATGAATCCCGAAAAATGCCCTTTTCGCAATGTACGGTTGATCATAAGCATGGCATTAGGTCCTGGAGGTGCGGAGACACCAAATCCGAGTAGCAGGCCTTTTAAGAATATAATAATTGCCGGAAGCATTTTCAAGTTGCTGTAGCGCCGCCAAATATAATAAATTCAATAATTTTACAAGCCACGATGGAAAAATCAAAAGAACCACTTTACGCATCAGTGCTGATCCTGCTGGCTCTTATCTGGGGATCATCATATATACTTATGAGGGAAGGGCTGAAGACATTCACTCCATTGCAGGTAGCAGGTTTCAGAGTATTTATAACATGGTTCTGCTTCCTCCCTATCTCGATCCGAAACCTTAAATATATTACCCGTAGAAATATCAGGAGTTTCCTGCTCATAAGCATTGCAGGAAACTTCTTCCCGTCATTTCTATTCCCTCTGGCCCAGACCCGGATCGAGAGTTCCCTGGCCGGAATGTTAAATTCCCTCTCCCCTGTCTTTACCCTTATCGTAGGACTGTTCTTTTATTCCCGTACAATAAAGCCCCTGCAGACAATTGGTGTGGCGCTTGGCATGCTGGGAGCACTGGGACTTCTATACCGGGGTGGACTTGCGTTTAACTATTACGGTCTATTCGTCGTCCTTGCTACGCTGCTTTATGGGATAAGCGCAAACGAGATAGGCACCGTAAAGGGATTGAGCGGTTTTGGTATTATGTCACTGGCATTCTTCTTCGTTGGCCCATTTGCCGGAACAGTGCTGTTATTCTCAGGTGTCGGGCAATCATTTACCTCTCCGGGCTGGAAACTTAGCTTTGCAAGCATAATCCTGCTGTCGGTGGCAGGCACATTTGTTGCCAACAGCCTCTATTCATGGCTGATAATACGAAAGTCACCTATGTATGCCGTCTCAGTTACCTACCTGAGCCCGGTGGTGTCAACTGCGTGGGGTATCTTCCTGAACGAAAAAATAAGCACGGTGATGATAATTTCAATATCTGTCATACTTACCGGAGTATACCTTATCACCAGGGCAGGAGCGAAAGTATTGAAAAGAAGCGAATTTAAGGTCCCGGATGCAACCTGACCTCATATCTTTTGTCTTTATTCATAACTGACACGGAATTGGACCATACTGATCTGAATATTCATGAGGCACTAATCAATGAATGCCGCAGGGGAAGCCGAAAAGCCCAGTTCAGGATCTATGAACTCTATTCCAAAGCTATGTACAACGCAGCATACAGGATATTGAACAACAGGGAGGAAGCTGAGGATATGCTGCAGGAGGCGTTTACCGAGTGCTTCAGGAACATAAGCTCATTCAGATCAGATTCAACATTCGGGGCATGGCTTAAGAAAATCGTGGTCAACAAGTGTATCAACAGACTGCGAAAGCGCGAGACAGAGCTTGTTTTTGTAGATGACTACAGACCAGTTGAACGAGCTGAGGAAGAGACCCCGGAAGCTTCATGGCCCGATGCAACAGTTATAGCAAAAGCTGTGGAAAAGCTTCCTGACGGATACAGGGTAGTATTCAGCCTTTATCTCCTTGAAGGTTATGACCACTCTGAGATATCACAGATAATGAACATATCAGAATCAACATCGAAGAGCCAGTATCTGAGGGCAAAAGAAAAACTTAAAAAGATTCTTTTAACAACACATCGAAATGGATAAACTGGAAAATCATATAAAGAGTGTAAGGGGAAGCATGGATATTCATGATCCTGATCCCGGCCTGTGGAGCAGAATAGAAAAGGACTTACCCGGAAAGCGGCATCACCTGAGAACAATACTATGGCGGGCTGCTGTTGTCATTATTGTCGCCGGAGCCGGCCTCACTCTGACATTAAGGTCATTTGAATCTTCAGTAGCGAAGAACAACCCTGAGATGAAGCTGGTCAGGGAGACTGACATGTATTACAGCAACCTCATCAGTACTCTCTATGAGGAGGCTGAACCAATGCTCACCACTAACCCCGAAATAAGAAGTGAACTGACTTTCGGGATGAATGAACTTGACAGCCTTTCGAAGCAGATACGCAACGATCTTCAGGATAAGGTGGCTAACAGGGAAGTCATTGAAGCCCTCATACACAACTACAGGTTGCGAATTGAGCTTCTTGAAGATATGCTTTCCATCATGAGGGAAGCTGAGGAATCTAACAGTAATAAAGAGACCTATGAACTATAAGGCATATCTCATCAGTGCCTCCCTCATTATCGGGAGCATAACGGTATCCGGACAGCAGGTTACTGACAGCAAGACATTCAGAAAGTCATTCAGGGCTGAAGGTGATGTGATTGTTGATATAACAAACAAGTACGGCAATATAAATATCAGCCACACAAAAAGTGACTCGGTCATCATCAGGGTTGAGGTGGAGGCCTCATCTGACAGTGAAAGCAAGCTGAAAGGCATGATCTCAGACATTGACATAAGCATTACAAAGTCTGAGGAAAGGATTATCGCCAGAACTGACGTGGGAAATAGCGTCAATACATTCCTCGAGAGCTTTAAAGGACTTACCAGGAGCTTCATTAAGTATGAGACACGGCTGCAGGTCAACTACTTCATAGAGTGTCCTCCCAAAACGGCACTGCGAATAGAAAACAGCTACGGGGATGTGTACATTCCTGACCATACAACTGAACTGACTCTCACACTTGCAAATGGTTCTCTCTATGCCGGAATTATAGACAATGTCAAACAGATGACCCTGACATTCTGCAAGGCAGAGATCAAAAACGTCGTTGATGGTCGAATAGTACTCAATTACGGGGAGATGAGGTGTGATAGTGCTGGTAACCTCTCGCTGGTAGGAAGGGCCTCAAAAGCAAGGCTTGGATGGGCCGGATCGATAGACCTTGATTCAAAGCGTGATGATATAATTATTGAGGAAGCAGAAATACTGAGAGGGTCAAGCTATTTCAGCGATATTAAGGTCTCGGCACTTGGGAAGGAAGCCGGGCTTGTAACAAAATACGGGAATGTTTCTGTTAACAGTCTTGCAGCAGGGTTCAGTCTGATCGATCTTAACACCTCGTATACAGATGTTGAGTTCTATATTGAAGCGAAATCATCATATGATCTTGAGATCAGGCATACAAATGCATTTGTATCATTGCCTGGTATTAATCCTGAACCCGTGAGAACCACCGTTAATGCTGAAAGCAAAATATACCTTACATCCGGCAAGTACGGCAGTTCGCCTGAAAACTCGCGTATCAGAATTGAGGCCACCCGCGGAGAGATAAGAATTGTACAAAAATAATCAGTGCAAAATGCAACCTGGAATCTCATTTGCTGTCTTTAATTTCAAAATGAAAAACACTAAATGAAAAAAATAATTCTCTCTGTTACCGTTTTACTGATGCTTACGGTTCTCCCGTCAGCAGCCCAGCAAGGCAACCAGCAGGCCGGGATGAGGTTTGGGTATAGCTACGGATTGTACTACCAGGTGACTTCACCGGCAGGCAACTCGGAGGTAGGTGCTCTTATGATGGCCTCTTTCAGAAAGGGCGGATTTCAAGCTACCGGAATTCGACTTACATATGAGTATGCACTCGGGTCGCTGTCTCCTGATTTTAAACTGGTATGGGGATATGGCGGACACGTTGGTTTCATGGTCACTGACAATGTATCAAGCATGGGAGAAAATTATTACTTCCCCGATGAGAGGTTCCTTCCTCTGATAGGCATTGACGGTTATGCAGGTATTGAATATACTATTCCGCCTGTCCCCGTGACACTGACTCTCAGTTTCAAACCCTTTGTTGAGATGGTCACACCTGCTTTCTTCAGGTTCGTACCATACGATTTCGGATTCTCAGTAGCATACATATTTTAATAAATTGTAAAACAAACATATATGAAAAAGTATCTTTTGATTGTGACAGCCATCTTATCTATCAGCGGCATTGCTTTTGCCCAGGAATTGACAGATGAACCAAATAAGCCTCGTCAGATGATGACCCTCACCGGTCCGGATCATACCGGAGGCGGTTATGGGGCTTTCACCACAGGTTATTCAGAAATAAAGGGCAGAAATGCATTTGAATTCGGCTTCCGCGGAATGTGGGTGATTAACCACTCCATTGCAATGGGATTTGGTGGTACGGGTTTTGCCAACCAGGCCATGTACAATTCAACAAGCGGGTCTGACAGCTTCATTACTGGAGGTTACGGTGGTTTTATCATTGAACCTATTGTCGCTCCGATGTACCCTGTTCACATTGCCTTTCCTATTCTTATTGGTGGTGGCGGAATATCATATGTGGAGACCGACTGGGATGAATTTGACAATTTTGTACTTGGCACAGATTTCTTTATGCTGATCCAGCCTGGCGCCGAGATTGAGCTTAATGTCACACGGTTTTTCAGAATAGGGCTTGGGGCCTCTTACAGATTCCCTACAGATTTCAATTCAACGACCACTGAAACACCTGAGATGAGTCCTCAGGATCTAAAAGGATTCTCTTATGCATTGTCATTTAAGTTCGGAAGATTCTGAAAAAGAAGAGGCGCCGCACGGCGCCTCTTTCGTTTTATGACAGGTCAATCTCATTTCCCTGCCGGTCAAAGAAACCGTACTGCAGGAAATGGTATGATGGTATTGCCTGTACCTTGATCTTTACACCATGCCTCTTATTGACCTTGCCTATCTCGCTGAAGAAACCCTGATCGAGCCAGGCTGCAACAAACGGGTGTGTGCGCAGCAGAAACTTGCGTGTCTTGACTTTCTCAAGTATGGTAACAAGAGTTCGTTCAATCTCGTCAGTGATGAGTATTGCAGATGCCGTCTTACCTTCACCCCTGCATACCGGACAAGTCTCGTCTGTGCTGATTGACATCTCAGGTCTTACTCTCTGCCGTGTTATCTGTAACAGTCCGAATTTGCTCAGCGGCAGTATGTTATGCTTTGCCCTGTCTTCACTCATCATCTCCTTCATCCTGTCAAAGAGAGCCTGCCGGTTCTCATTTGACTGCATATCAATGAAGTCAATCACAATTATCCCTCCCATATCACGCAGACGCAGCTGCCTTGATATCTCCCTTGCTGCTTCAAGGTTAACCGATAGTGCATTTGCCTCCTGGTCATTGCCTGATTTTGACCTGTTGCCGCTGTTAACGTCTATGACATGGAGCGCTTCGGTATGTTCAATGATAAGGTATGAGCCCCCCTTAAAAGAAATGGTGCGGCCAAAGAGCCCCTTGATCTGCCTGCTCACACCAAAGTGATCGAAGATCGGGAACTGCTCCTTATATACCTTTACAATCTTCTCTTTTTCAGGGGCAATGTCCCTGATATAGCTTTTTATCTCGGCAGCAATCACCTCGTCATCAACGATGATGTTGCTGAAGTCGGTACTGAGAATATCTCTGAGGATAGTTGTGGTGCGGTTCATCTCGCCCAACAGAAGACGCGGTGACTTGACGTCCTTGCGAACCGCAAGGAGCGCTGTCTCCCACCTGTTGATAAGCTCTTTCAGCTCCCCATCAAGGGAAGCAACCTTCTTTCCCTCAGCCACCGTACGGACTATCACGCCGTAGTTTTTTGGCTTTATGCTCTGTATGAGCAGTTTGAGACGGTTGCGTTCATCAGGGTTCTCTATCTTTGTCGAGACAGAGACCTTATCCGAGAATGGCATAAGCACAAGGTTGCGACCTGCAATGCTTACCTCTGACGCCAGCCTCGGCCCCTTGGTTGAGATAGGTTCCTTGGTGATCTGCACTATCACTGTCTGACCTGATGTCAGAACATCCGATATCTTCCCCTCTTTGTCGATGTCAGGTTCAGGCTTGAACTTTGACACCGGCGGCAGTTTGCTCTTGTTCTGTGTGGCAAGAGTATAATATCGGTGGAGAGTCCTGAACTGGGCACCCAGGTCAAGATAGTGCAGGAAAGCATCTTTTTCAAATCCAACATTGACGAATGCCGCGTTCAGACCTGGCATTATCTTCTTTACCTTACCCAGGTAAATATCACCAACTGAAAACTGAACGCTGCGTTTCTCTTTATTTAATTCAACAAGTTGCTTGTCATCAAGAAGAGCTATAGATATCTCAGAATCACTTACACTGATTATTAAATCCTTACTCACATTCCGGAATTTGTAATTTGAACTATAGCCTGTGTAAAATGCAACTAACCTAAAGACCACCGGATCTTTAGGTTAGATTTCAGATGTATAGACTATGCATTATATGCTATTTCTTCTTCTTATGCCTGTCTTTCCTCAAACGCTTTTTGCGCTTGTGAGTTGCCATCTTATGCCTCTTTCTCTTTTTTCCGCTTGGCATACTGATTACTTCTTGACGTGTGATTTAACTTTTGTAATGAAGGTTTTGGCTGGTTTGAAAGCCGGGATGTTGTGTGCAGGAATAATAATAGTGGTATTCTTGGAGATGTTCCTTGCGGTTTTCTTCGCGCGTTTCTTCACTATGAAGCTGCCGAAACCCCTGAGATAAACATTATTGCCAGCCACCATCGAGTCTTTTACTGATTCCATAAAAGCTTCTACGGTTTTCTGAACAGTCACTTTCTCAATTCCAGTGTTCTTGGCAATTTCGTTAACAATGTCTGCTTTTGTCATTTTGCAAGAATTTTAAATTCAACAAATTATTTTGGTA
>JALOMO010000181.1 GCA_025455395.1 Bacteroidales bacterium | reverse complement strand
GTCAATGCATGATATTCGCCCGCTCATCCGGGCCGGTCCAATGTGCCTGCCGGCAATATCTCCGAATGTGGCATCGGTAACCTGTCCCTGCAGTGCCGATATGCCAGCCAGGCATAAAATGCCTGTCACAAGATGCCTGAAGTTCATGATGTCAGTTATTTTACCCTGTTACCTTAATGTAATTGTTACAATGCCGGCTTTTCAAAAAGCGCATCATCAAGTTCAATATTCAGTTCTGCTTTTTCGATGACCAGAGTCCCCATAAGCTGACCTTTCATCTTTGTATCGATCTTACCGGGGACGGCAATACCTTCAACCATGGAGTAATTACTGAAGTATGTATCAGATTCCGTTTCATTGCCCATGATTTTCATCTTTGTGTTTGTCCGCAGCAGGATATATGAATCTGAATCGATATAGTAGGTGAACGTATCTCCCTCCTTTGTATCAAGCTTTAGTTTAAAGCAGGATGTCCCTTCCATATCCTCCTTCCCGTCAAAGGTGACGGTATAACCTTTTTCATTCCAGTTCCAGAGCATACCGTCCATATCTGCCTGATAACGCATGCCCTTAAGGTCATCGTCAGTCATCTGCTGAGGATCTGTAACACCTGCAAACGGGTTGATGCTCCATCCTTCCTTCCCGTTGAAGGTCTGAATAAAGGTTAAATCCTGGAAAGTACCTTCGACCCTGACTTTTGCAGGACGTTTACCCATCTGAATGAACGGTATCTCGAGGCCACTCTGGACCATCTTACCGGATAATCTCTGTGTATTCAGTTTCAGCATATTATCCTGGCCGATCGCCGAAAAGTGCTCCTTCAGTATCTCTTCGACAGACTGGGCTGGCAATGTGGTTCCAAGAACCAGAAATAAAACCGTAAAGAAAGCTGTAGACTTTTTCATTATAATTAGGGGTTAGTTGATTTTAATATAGCAAGTTATTCATTTTTCAGACATCATGCCATTAAAACTGAATCTCTCCGGGACTTTCGCCGGGATTCTCTTCATCTGAGCCTCTTAGTCAATTCTTATTCGATGCCCTGATCATCTTCCTCCTTCTGAGCCATATCATGAAACCCGTAACCGTGAAGAGTAAGAGTGACAGACCGGCGATACTGGTGTAAATAAGTTTGACGGTCTCACCCCTGATTCCCAGTAACCGGTCAATGAATGACATGTCATGCAGATCCTCAATGATATCAGACCTTCTTCTCTCGAGATGAAGCACCCGGCCGGTAGCACCGTCGAGCTGAATACCGTGGTAATGATAGGCAAACACAAACTTCACCATACCCTTGTCCGGACGTATGTCTATCCTGTCCAGGTCTGTGCGCAGGTCCGGATTGACTGAGTCATGCAGCGTCCGGAAAGCGATTGTCTTCAGCGAATCGAGCGGCAGCCAGTTGCCGAGGTCACTGGTCGTTCCGGCATATGAGTCAGGATGTATATATCCGCCGCTGTTCTTTTTCCATCCCAGGAGTATACCTGTTGTCGCTACAAACACAAAAATCAGGGAGATCACCGCGGCAGCGAACCTGTGCAGGCTCCTGAGGCCCTTGTCTGACAATACTCTGTTCCTTTTTCTTATGCTCCCGTTCATGGCGCTGATCAGCTCTCCTTTTTCAGATTGTTTCGGTATTGTTTTAGCGGCATCTTCTCTGACGCTGCGAATGCCCTGTATAGTGAGTTGACCGATCCGAATCCTGACATGTCGGCTATCTCTTCAATGGAATAATGCTTTGGTGATGCCAGCAGTTTTTTTGCATGACCCACACGGTACCTGTTTACGAACCCGCAGAAGTTAAGTCCGAACTCGTTGTTGATTATCCGTGACACATATGTGCGGTTTGTTGCCAGACGCCCGGTGATGTCCCATATCTTCAGGTCCTTGTTAAGATAAAGATGCTCTTCCTCGAACAGGGTCACAAGCTCTTCGACCATTCTGTCAGGTATTCTGTCATCGGCCGCTGATGGTGAAGCAGGTTCGGTCTCCGCCAGATGGACCGACTGCTGCATATGACCCAGCAGCCCTAAGGTGAACAGGACCAGAGAAAACACAAGTGAGGGTAACAGGAGGTACAACGGGTTACCGTCAAGCCTGTGCCTTCCGAGTGCAGCTACTGTTATGCTGGAGGCGGACGCCAGCAGCAGGAAGATATTTGACACCTGGAGCCAGTTAAGGTTTCTCAGCTCAGGGGCCGAAAAGTAATTCCCAATGGAACGGTTATGTTCTCTGATCTTTCTGTATGACAGGTTAACAAAGAAGATTATCTGTATTACGAGAGTTATGCGAGCCAGAAGTGCAATTGTCTTTGTGAAACCGATCCCCTTTCCCTCTGCTTCCAAACCGTACATCACCCTGGATACATACAGTCTCTCCGTGGTATGATCCATCATCAGATAACCTATGGATATCAGAAGGAAGACTATCAAAGGGACTATGAAATACTTTCCGTGTTTGCGGACCGAGAAGGTTTCGTCGCGGGTAAGAAGCAACACATATATATAATACAACGGATAGACAGACTGGGATGTAAGGTTGTAAAAGCTGTCAAGCCAGATATAGATGCCAAGTTTCTGAGTAAAATAGAACAGGTGCGAAATAAAAAGGACAAAGGCTGTAAACATAAGCGTTCCGAGGAACCTCTTTGGTTCATTTCCTTTTCCGGACTGCAGTTTCAAAACTATTGCCCAGAAGAGTGTGACATAAACCGGATTGAGAAGCAGGACTTCTGTAATCATTTCAGACAGATCTTCAAAACCAGAATAGAAATGCAAGATAACAAATGATTTCAAAATCAATAATGGTAAGCCTTCCAGACGTCTGCTTTTACAGATAATTAACCATCAATGAATTTTATCTTTTGAAATAATCATTTTATGATTTGACAATTCCGGTGAGTCAACTTATCCCAAATTTGCATTATGCAGTTTTTCCGGGTCAGTAAAGCCCGGATGTCTGATCAGCAACAATAAGGTATAGATTTTCCCCTTTCTTTCCCCAGGGCAGAAGCAAGACCCCCCGTCAAAATCTTCTGCCCTCTTTTTTTATATGGGGCTGTTGAAAGTATCACCCTGTTCCAGGTCGCCTGTGACCCATCCTTTGCGCAGCCACGCTGAGCGTTGCTCAGCTGAGCCATGCGTAAATGCGTCTGGCACCACCCGTCCCTGGTATTTTTTCTGCAGCACATCATCACCTATAGCTGAGGCGGCACGGAGGGCTTCCTCGATGTCGCCGCTTTCAATGGTGTTAAGCATCCTGTCGGCGTGGTGGGCCCAGACACCTGCAAGAAAATCAGCCTGCAGCTCCAGTCTTACAGTAAGCTGATTGGCTCTGGTCTCGCTGAGCCCTGACCTCTGCTGGTGTACCTCCTCCAGTATGCCAAGCAGGTTCTGCACATGATGACCCACTTCATGTGCTATTACATATGCAACCGCAAAGTCGCCGTAGGCTCCGTACTTCTGTTGCAGATCGTCACAGAAGCTCAGGTCGATATACACCTTCTCATCGGACGGACAATAGAAGGGTCCGCTTGCTGGGGTGGCATTAGCGCAGGCGCTCTGAACCTGGTCACGGAACAGCACGTGTTTGGGCTGACGGTATGTCATTCCCGATTGCTGAAAAATATTTCCCCATATCTCCTCTGTATCTGCCAGAACGACCGAGACAAACTGTGCCATCTCATCTTCTTCGGCAGTGGGTGTATACTGCT
>JALOMO010000092.1 GCA_025455395.1 Bacteroidales bacterium | reverse complement strand
AGAGGCATTACCCATTATGCGGCGGCTCATAATGCGGCCTGCAAGACAGATATCCTGGAAGTTTTTCTTCTCATCGTCGAAACCGGCAAGGATCTCTGCTGCTGAAGAATCTACCGGATACATTGCTGCCGGATAGGGATCGATGCCAAGTTTTCTTATCTCGTCAAGTGACTGTCTGCGTATCTGTTCCTGTTCGCTGAGGTGGTTGTTTGTCATCTCCTGGTAAATTTTTGCAAAGGTAATAATTGAGAGACAGCAGACAAGAGGTCTGAAGTCTGAAGGTCTGAAGGTCTGAAGTCTGAAGGTCTCTACGCTCTATGCTCCTTGCCCCATGCTCCTTGCCCCATGCTCCCTGCCCCATGCCTCAATCTTTGCCCTGAAGAGGGTTTGTACCTTTTTTGTGATCTCTCCAGGGGTTCCCTCTCCGATCACGATGTCGCCAATTTTTGTCACAGGAACCACCTCTCCTGATGTGTTTGTCAGAAAGGCTTCATGCATGTAAGAGATCATATCTGCAGATACAGCTTCCTCAACCAGTGAAATATTATTATCGGCCGCCAGGGCGACAACATTTTTGCGGGTTATGCCGGAGAGGATATTGCCGGATTCAGGGTGAGTATAAAGTGTCTCATTCCTGACAAAAAAAATATTTGAATGGGCACACTCTGTTATAAAGCCGTCGCGTATGAAACATACCTCTGCAAGTCCATGATCGTGAGCTGCCTGGTAGGACAGGATATTTGCAAGAAGGGCAGTTGACTTGATGTCACACCTGTTCCAGCGAGGGTCCGGGACCAGGTCGATAATTATGCCTCTTTCCCAGATCAGTGTGTCAAGGCTCTGACGGCGGGCAAATGCATAGACAGTAGGTTTTACCGGCGGTTCGGGAAAGGCGTGAGTGCGTGGCGCGGCACCCCTGGTCACCTGGAGGTAGACCAGTGAACAGCCGTCATCCAGTGAGTTTCTGCTTATCAGTTCACGTGCAACCTCCGGAAAGGCATCGATCTCATGCCATGTGATCCGGGTCTCGGAAAGACTTCGCCGCAGCCTGGTCATGTGACCCTCCATATCGAAGAAGAATCCTCCATACCAACGCACAACCTCGTAAACACTGTCACCAAAGAGGAAGCCACGATCATCAGGACTTATCCAGGCGTTGTCATGTGGCACAAATCTCCCGTTCAGATAAACATTTTCCATATCAGATTATTCAGAATTTTATTTTCCCGAGTTCCTCTATCTGACCGTCAGTGAGACCCTCAGGTTCTATTCCCGCTGACCGGCATAGGAAATATATTGAAGCCGATCTCGTCAGGATGTCAATCAGATCAAAAGTCTCATGAGGGTTAGGGCCGATGGCAAAGACACCGTGCTTCTCCCACAGGGCTACATTGTGATTCTCAAGTGCCCTGACCGTTTCCTCACCGAGAGCGGTTGTCCCTGGAATGATATATGGAACAAAGCCCACCCCGTCAGGAACGAGCAGTTTTGTCTCGGGATGCATTCCCCATAAGAGCTTGTTAAGCCTTTCCTCATTACACAGATCTTTTATCTGAGTCAGTGCAATGAGTTCTTTGGCATGAGTATGCATAACAACACGGTGTGACGTTCCACGCCGGATTATCAGGGAATGAATGGCAAGATGTGATGCCAGTTCGCTGGTCGGTCTCAGCTCTGTCGGCCCGATGTGAGAGATTATATTATAAGCTGCTCCGTCTTCGGTTATCCTGATGATGAGAGCATTCTCCATGGGTTTGTGTGCCAGATCGCGCATCCTGTGATTTGTGGCCGTAATGAAGAAGCTCATCCCGGCAACATCACCTGCTATCTCCGGCAGCGGAATATCGACACGCTGATAGTGAGCCGGGAAATCTGACTTAGGAACATCCTTAAGACATACCGAAATGTTTCCTGCATTTCTCTCTGCCCAGCCTCGCTGCCAAAGAAAGCCAGCCACCTCAGCAACTTCGCTTATTATACTTGTCAGGGTCGGTACTGATTCTGCCATGGCATTTTATCGCATGTTTATTGATCCAAAGATACACTTTCATTGTTTCAGCAGGTGAAAGTCAGCCCTCTCTCTTTCCCTTTTATTACTACCTTTGCATATTGTATCGATTCAGGGTAGTAAAAAGTATATGCCGGGTAGGAGGAGATTGCCATTATGGCTTAAGATGCAGCGGGCCAGCGGGGAGAATTATACCATGGTCAAGCGCCTTGTGGAGGATAACGGTCTCCATACGATCTGCACCAGCGGAAACTGCCCGAACATTGGTGAGTGCTGGAATGCCGGCACCGCAACATTAATGATTCTGGGTGATATCTGCACCCGTTCATGCAAGTTCTGTGGTACCGCCAGTGGTCACCCGCTCCCCCCTGACATCAATGAACCTGATAGGGTGGCCTCAACGGTGAAAACATTGGGACTCAGGCACTGTGTCATCACGTCGGTAGACCGTGACGACCTGCCAGACGGAGGGGCACGGCATTGGGCTCAGACCATAAGACGTATAAAGGAGGTCAGCAATAATGTCACCATTGAGACTCTCATACCTGATTTCAAAGGAGACCTGTCGGCAGTAGACCTTGTCATTGATGCTGGCCCGGATGTCATATCCCATAACATAGAGACGGTAAAGAGACTCACTCCGCAGATACGCTCTGTGGCTAAGTATGAGGTGAGCCTAAGTGTCCTGAAGCATATCTCCTCGAGAGGCATGGTTGCGAAGTCAGGTCTCATGCTTGGGTTGGGCGAGACCCATGAAGAAGTTATCGGATCATTGCATGACCTTCATTCAGCCGGATGCAGTGTTGTCACCCTTGGGCAGTATCTTGCTCCGTCCCTCAAGCATATGCCTGTTGTAGAGTATATTACACCGGAAAAGTTTGAAGAGTTCAGACTCAGTGCACTGGAAATAGGATTCACGTTTGTTGAAAGCAGTCCGCTTGTCAGAAGCTCCTTTCATGCGGAGAAGCATGTAAAAAATTAATGTTATCAGTTATCGGTTATCAGTTATCGGTTAAAGATGAAGAGTTATAAGGAACTTGAGATTTACAAAGATGCCTTCAGGCTTGCAAAGGCTGTTCATTTAATGACGTTTGACCTGCCAAAAACTGAGCATTATGAATTAGGCAGCCAAATCCGAAGGTCAGCCCAGAGCGTCAGATCCAATATAGTTGAGGGATATGGAAGAAGGGAATATAAAACTGAATTTATAAGATTTCTGATATTTGCTGATGCGTCTCTCCTTGAAACGGAGTCGCATCTTGATATGATAAAAGAACTATACGAAACTTCCCATATTGATGTATTAATTGAAGAATATCATATACTGGGTAAGAAACTATCGTCATTTATTAATTATGTAGAAACATCCTGGAAAACCTCAAGAGATAAGTAATAACCGACAACCGATAACAGATAACAGATAACCAAGAACGTGACTGCCAGGGTAATATACGATGATTTAGGCTTCAGGGATTATAAGGAGACCTGGGAATACCAGGAGAGGTACTTCAATGCAAAGGTCTCTGAGAAGATGAACAGGGATGATGAAAAAGAAATTACACCTGACAGACTTATTTTTGTCGAACATAATCATGTTTATACTCTTGGTAAAAGCGGTTCACAGCAGAATCTGCTTCTTGACTATATACAGCTTCAGGCACGCGATGCCACATTTTATCGTATTGACAGGGGTGGAGATATAACCTATCACGGTCCCGGACAGCTTGTCGGATACCCTATATTTGATCTCGAGAAGATGGAGATAGGACTCAGAGAATATATCAATCTACTTGAAGAAGCGATAATCAGATGTGTTGGTCATTTCGGTATCACCGGAAGGCGCCTTGACGGAGCCACGGGTGTCTGGCTTGACCCCGGAGTGAAGGCACGTGCAAGAAAAATATGTGCCATTGGCGTAAGAGCATCAAGATATGTTACAATGCATGGGTTTGCTCTTAATGTCAGCACTGATCTCTCTTATTTTGACCATATTAATCCCTGCGGCTTTACTGATAAAGGTGTAACGAGCATCGTAGAAGAGACAGGTATAAAGGTCAGCATGAGTGATGTGAAAGATGTGATGCGTAACACAATGAGGGAGGTCTTCGGATATGAATATTATTAAAATAATATATAATGGAAAAAAGGTGGCTCTTAAGAGAGAGGGGCGACGAGTCTGTCGTCACGACCCTGGCGATAGAGATGGCAGTGCCAGTCCCTGTGGCCAGACTCATGGTGCAACGCGGCATCACAACAAAAGAACAGGCTGAAAATTTTTTCAACCCTTCACTTAAATCCCTTCATGACCCTTTTCTTATGAAGGACATGAACAGGGCGGTTGATCGTATCTCCACTGCCATATCACGCAATGAGAAGATACTGGTATACGGTGACTACGATGTAGACGGCACTACAGCTGTGGCAATGCTCTATTCCTTCCTGAGGGAGAGACATACAAGTCTCGATTACTATATACCTGACCGGTATCACGAAGGTTACGGGCTCTCGATGAAGGGTATTGACTATGCAGCTTCGGGTAACTCCAGGCTGATCATAGCTCTCGACTGCGGAATCAAGGCGGTTGACAAGGTCAGGTATGCACAGTCGAAAGGGATAGATATAATTATATGTGATCATCATCTTCCCGGTGACGAAATACCCGCCGCAACAGCTGTGCTTGACCCGAAACAGCCCGGATGTAACTACCCATACAAGGAGTTGTCAGGCTGCGGGGTAGGCTTTAAGCTTATTCAGGCCTATTGCCACTTGCATAAGATTCCTTTTGAAAAGATATTACCATACCTTGACCTCGTTGCGGTAAGTATAGGGTCAGACATTGTGCCGATGAACGGAGAGAACAGGGTGTTGTCATATTTCGGCCTGAAGCAGCTAAATGAGTATCCTCGACTTGGGATAAAAAAAATAATCGACAAAGCAAAGATCCGCATGCCACTGTCGATTGAAGATATTGTCTTTCGTATCGGACCGCGTATCAATGCGGCAGGGAGGATGGAGTCAGGCAGCAAGGCTGTTGAACTGCTGGTATCACAGGATGCCCAGGAAGCTCTGACAATTTGTGATGCCATTGACCGCAGCAATGATGACAGGCGCAAGAAGGACAGCGAGATAACATCAGAAGCCCGCCGGATGGTAAGCGAAGACGAACGCATGGGAAACAACCGCACGACCGTACTCTTTCACCAGGGGTGGCATAAAGGTGTTATCGGCATTGTGGCCTCACGACTGATAGAGACATACTATCGTCCGACTGTCATTCTTACCGAATCAAAGGATGGCTTTGCCACCGGTTCGGCACGAAGCGTTCCGGGTTATGACCTTTACCAGGCCATAGAGTCCTGTTCTGACCTGCTGGAAAGCTTTGGCGGACATATGTTCGCAGCAGGTCTTACACTCAAGCAGGCAAACCTGCCGTTGTTCCGCGAGAGGTTTGAGAAATTTGTCAGTGAAACCATCAGGGAAGAGCACCTGGTTCCCTCAATCAATGTTGATGAAGAGATACCACTTGAAGATGTTACTGGTGATCTGCTTAAATCCCTTGAACGCTTTCAGCCATTCGGTCCTGATAATATGGCCCCGGTATTCGTCTCAAGGAGGGTCAAGACTCTCATGTGCCAGCCGGTTGGGAACAATGGTACACATCTCAAGCTAAGTTTTGCCCGCAATAACATGGAGCCTCTTGGTGCAATAGCGTTCGGACAGGCTGACACAATGGAAATCTTCAGGGAGGCAGGCGGTGTTGTAGACATAGCCTATTCAGTCGAGATGAATGATTTCAGAGGCAAGATCTCCGTGCAGCTCAATATCAAGGATATCAAAGGATCATAAAGCGCAGAGCAAGGGGCTAGGGGCAAGGGGCATGGGGCACTGGGCAATAACGTTTTGCAATCAGTCTTCTCCCATTCTCCCATTCCCCCTTTCTCACCTTCTCACCTTCCATGCTCCTTGCTCCCTGCTCCACTCTCCTTGTTTTTTTCAAAAATAGTACTTGACTTTCACCAAACCCTGTCATAACTTTACTTTGTAATTATGTCTTTTAATGCTGCGTTTTACTGCGGTGGTATTGCTGTTTGTGGAGACAGCCGCCGGTATAAATGCCGGCGAACCTCTTTATGTGCCACATGGAGCAGGTGAACTGGGAATGGCCTTTTCATCATCTGCATTTCCGGGACACTGGAGTTGCTTTCATAACCAGGCTCTGCTGGTACAGCGAAGTGCAACAAGTGTTGCATGCGCCCTCGAGACACGCTATATGCTTCCCTCATTATCATCACAAGCCCTCAGCCTCATGGTTGCCGGCAGCACTGCCCCGCTTGGAATTATCCTGACGCACTACGGTAACGGGGACTATTACCGTGTTTTTTCAGGAGTAGGAAGCGCAGTAAAAATTACAGACAGATTTGCACTCGGGATACAGATTGATTATTTAACTGAAAGGAGTATTGGTGATTACAGGGACCTCTCGCATATAACATTTGAAGCGGGGACAATAATGGACATAACATCTGATTTAACAGTAGGCTTGCACATCCTTAATCCACTGGCCTCTCTGAATTCAATGCCGTCATCAGTCAGTGCAGCTGTTGCCTGGCACCAGTCTGACAACCTGTATGTTACAGCGCAACTAAGCAAAGTGACTGATGAACCTCTCTCATTCCACGGAGGGATAAACTGGAAGATAATGGACAAACTGGTATTAATGTCAGGATATATGAGCTCTCCTTCTGCCTTTGCCCTAGGTACGGGACTCAGGGCAGGTCAGCTGCAGATTGACGCGGGTTTTCTTATTTATAGTGTAACGGGAATTACTTCTTCTGTATCATTTATATGGATAATCGGTGGGAAAGAAGGCTGATACTGTGCCTCACCCTGATGATTGTTTTTACGGAGCATGATAGCCAGTGCCAGCAAGGGACTGTCGCTGCACTTGAATCCGCCGGAGAGATAATGGCCCTGTGTGAGGGTCACGAACCCACATATCTGCTTGAGAAGCTGGCAGAGCTGTCAGAAAGACCGGTCCTCGTAAACAGCGGTGATGAGAATGAGATTGCCAGGCTCTTCTTCCTGACAGAATTCCAGGTTAAGGTACTCGCAGATCATACAAAGGGAAAAGGGAATGTTGTCTCGATCTACGAGCTGGCACTTTTACCTGCCTTTGACCGCAACCTGGTTATGCTTATGGAGCCATATGTAAACCTCAGCCCTGCACGTGGCTATGAACAGTTTCACGCAGCAAAGACGACGATAACACTGACTGCTGCAACACACACAACCGAACAGGAAGATGACAATGCCGGTGTGAGAACACTGTTCAGGCTTAGGCATGAAGGCACACCATTAAGCTATGGAATAACAGCGGAGAATGATCCGGGTGAGCCATACACTTTCCGGGGAGCCTGGGGCACGGATTTCCTGTCGGGTCATGTTATGTATAACAGAAACGGACACTTGAGACGTGTCATTGTCGGGGATTACTCACTCAGATTTGGAGAGGGACTGGTTTTTAACGCAGGAAACTGGCAGGGAGGCTGGCTAAGTGCACCCTCCTTCATGACTGGCAGGATGGCTGTAGCGCCCTATAGTTCGACCGAAGAAAACAGTTTCTTGCGTGGAGCTGCCTGTCTGTTAGGCAGCATGACTGCCGGTGCTGTCCTCTTCGCATCGGTAAACATGAAAGATGCAAGGGTCATACTTGGCAATGACAGTGTTCCGGTTGCTGTAAGCAACCTGGTGAATGGTGGTGTTCATGTAGGCAGTTCATCCATAGAGGCTCGTAATAGCCTGACAGAGAGTGTGGCCGGGATGCATCTGACCTTTGGCGGAAATAAGATAAGAGCAGGAATAACCTCATCTGCCACCTGGTTCTCCCTGCCTTTCAGTCCAGACATGACAAAGAGCTGGAATATAAACTCTTTCAGAGGCAGACGGCTGGCGAACATGTCAGTTGATCTCAAGGCGGGGACAGGTCCGCTCCTCCTCTTTGCTGAGGCGGCATGCAGTTACCCCGGGTCATGGTCTGCCATCGGAGGATTACGGGCAAAGCCCTCAGGCAGGGTGACCTTTAATTTGATGGCCAGGCACTTTTCCGAAGACTATTATGCTTTTCATTCGGGCGCTTTCAGGGCAGGAAGCGGATCATCAGGTGAAACAGGTATAGCTGCCTCCCTCCATCTTGAGGTCGCACGCCATCTGTTTATGAGTGCGGGGGCAGACCATTACCGGATGCCTGGTCCCCGTTACCGCTCATCATCGTCTTCATATGGAGGCAGAATTGAGATTAAGGGTGAATACCTTCCCAGGGATGACCTCGCCCTCAGGTTGACCTATACCTATACTTCGGGAGAGTATGACCTCCCCGTGGAAAGAGGGATAGCTGATTCGGAAGTCTCCGGTCGAAGTGGAATTGCAATGATATTCTCATTTGACCCTTCAGACAGGGTACGTCTCACCACCCGTGCTGCAGCGTGCAGCACAAGCCCGTCAGGAGAGAAAGGATATATGCTTTGCCAGGATGTATCATTTTCTCCGCGAGCGCTGCCCGTGACAATCTGGCTAAGGCATGCTCTCTGCACCACTGACGGTTATGACAGCCGTTTGTATGCCTGGGAAAATGACCTGCACTATTACTTTAACATCCCTGCCCTGTACGGCGAGCGCAGCCGGTCATGCCTTATGGTCTCATGGACACCTGCAGAGAGGATCGAAATCAGGGGTAAGTATGTCGTCACAGTCTCTTCATCAGGGATTGAAAGAGAATTGAGAAATGAATTAAGACTTCAGGCCAGGGTAGTATTTTAGCAAGGGGCAAGGAGCAAGGGGCGAGGAGCGTGGAGAATTTTTCGATTTTCGAATTGAGGACTGAGGACTGAGGACTGAGCCTTGCAATATGCCTGCTAGTTTGTTTTATACTTATACCGGACAGCGCTCAGCTCTTCATTTGCCTTAACAATTTTTTGCTTCAGCCCCTCTTTGTAGGCTATTGTCTTTTGCATCAGGTCAGGGTTTCCTGTGGCCAGCATCTGTGCTGCAAGGATACCGGCATTCATGGCGCCGTCGATGGCAACTGTTGCTACCGGTATTCCGGGAGGCATCTGAACGATTGCCAGAAGAGCATCAAGGCCATCGAGCGATGCCATGATTGGAACACCTATCACCGGAAGGGGAGTCATAGCGGCAATTACACCAGGAAGATGGGCGGCCATACCAGCGCCGGCAATGATCACCTTTATTCCCCTGGAGGAAGCGCCACGCGCAAACTTCTCAACCTCTTCCGGAGTGCGATGTGCTGAGAGAGCGTTCATCTCAAAAGGAATCTGCATGCTTTCAAGGACCTCAGCTGCCTTTTCCATCACCTTGAGGTCCGAGGTGCTTCCCATTATAATGCTTATCAGTGGTTTCATCTCTTCTTTTTTACAGTTATCATTAGTGCTAAGGCAAAAATAAACTTTAAATTTATAATTTCGCAACATCAACCAACTACACAATGCACGAGATAGAAATTCTTGACAGAAGGTTCTCGGTATACCTCACCGAAGAAGAGATACAAGGCCGCATCACAGCGCTGGCAGAAAAGATCAATGACGATCTGAAAGGACGCGATGTACTTTTCTTCGGAATACTTAACGGTGCATTCCTGTTTGCAGCTGATCTGTTCAGACAGACAACCCTCAATGCACAGATATCTTTCATCAAGCTGGCATCCTATGACGGCACAACCAGCTCCGGCAAGATCAAGGAACTGATAGGATGGAATGAAGATATCACTGGCAAGACGGTTGTGGTGCTTGAAGATATTGTTGATACAGGCAGCACACTGGAGAGGATCATTGGAGAGCTAACTCTCAGGAAAGCTGTCGAGGTAAGGATCTGTACCCTTCTCTTCAAACCGGAAGCTTACCTGAAAGATATACCTATCGATTACATTGGCTTTGAGATTCCCAACAGTTTTGTTGTGGGGTATGGACTCGATTATGACGGTTATGGCCGTAATCTGAATGCTATTTATAAACTCATAAAGTAATTTCATAATGATAAATGTTCTAATGTTCGGCCCTCCCGGTTCCGGGAAGGGAACTCAGTCAGTGACCCTTGCAGAGAAGTATAACCTGCTTCATCTTTCAACAGGAGATATGCTCAGGGCTGAGCTTGCTGCCAATACTGACCTTGGAAGGAAGATGGCTGCCATAATGGCTTCCGGTGAGCTTGTGCCTGACGAGGTGGTAATTGACATGATAGCACACAAGATCGACTCTACCACAGACAAAGCAGGGTTCATATTTGACGGCTTCCCCCGGACGGTGCAGCAGGCCGAAGCACTTCAGACTATGCTTGAAGGACGCAAAATGAAGATTGATATGATGCTTGTCCTTGAGGTCGGTGACACTGAGTTGATGGATCGGATGAAGAAAAGAGCCCTCGTCTCGGGCAGGGCTGATGACGCCGATGAATCAGTGATCAATAACCGCATAGCAGTATACCGTGCAAAAACAGAACCGGTAATTGAATATGGCCGCAGGGCAGGGGTATGCCACCAGGTTGACGGTGTAGGGTCTATTGACGAGATATTCGGCAGACTCTGCAATCATATAGAGACTATTATCTGAATAATGGCAGAGACTAACTTCGTTGACTACGTAAAGATATTCGGGCGTTCAGGGAAAGGTGGCGCGGGATCAACACACCTGCACCGCGACAAGCTGAATTCAAAGGGAGGCCCTGACGGTGGTGACGGAGGAAGGGGTGGCAATGTATATCTCAGGGGTGACGCACAGCTATGGACACTCCTCCACCTTAAATTCAGGAAACATATCTTCGCAGGAGATGGCGGAGTAGGCTCAGCAAACAATAAAACAGGTGCCGACGGTGAAGATGTTACCATTGAGGTGCCGCTTGGTACTGTCGCCAGGGACGCTGAAACCAACGAGATGCTCTTCGAAATAACAAGTGACGGCGAGAGAAAGATACTTGTGAAAGGTGGTCGCGGCGGACTGGGTAATACCCACTTCAAATCGGCAACATTCCAGACACCTCGTTTTGCACAACCAGGCGAACCCTCCGTTGAAGGGTGGTTTATACTTGAACTGAAGGTCCTTGCCGACGTCGGACTCGTAGGGTTTCCGAATGCTGGCAAATCTACGTTGCTGTCGGTGGTCAGTGCTGCAAAACCAAGGATTGACAACTATCCATTCACTACTCTTACCCCGAACCTTGGCATTGTAAGCTATCGTGATGACAGATCATTCGTCATGGCTGATATACCTGGAATAATTGAGGGAGCTGCTGAAGGCAAGGGATTGGGCCACAGATTTCTAAGGCATATTGAGAGAAACTCAGCACTTCTCTTTATGATCCCCGCCGATGCCCGTGATATAAAACAGGAATACCAGATCCTCATTGAAGAACTGAGGAAATACAACCCTGAGCTCCTTGATAAGAACAGGGTCATGGCCATTACTAAAAGTGACCTGCTTGATGAGGAGCTGACTGATGCCATCAGGCCATTACTGCCTGATGACCTGCCGGTTGTCTTTATTTCTTCAATAGCCGGAACAGGTATAACCGCACTGAAAGACATTCTCTGGAGAGCAATAACCGGGTGACAATGAATGAGATTGACCACAATATATTTCTTTTTCTGAATTCCATACATTCTCCCTTCTTCGATGAAGTGATGCGCACAGTAAGCCTCAGAACGGTATGGATACCACTCTATATGTTCATTGTTTATCTGCTTGTAGTAAAGTACAGGAAAAGAATCTGGCTGATACTACTGTTAGCTGCTGTGCTCGTTTTCCTCACTGACCAGGTATCCAATATTATAAAGGATTTTTTTGAACGGCCAAGGCCATGCCATGAACCTTCTCTTGCCGGGTTGGTACATACAGTGGGAGGCAGGTGTGGCGGGATGTACGGATTTGTATCAGCCCATGCTGCCAATACCTTCGGAGTAGCTTCATTTACAGCCCCTCTGATCAGCAGAAAGTGGTTTACATGGACCATATATTCCTGGGCAGTAGTTGTTTCATATTCAAGGATATACCTTGGAGTTCATTATCCCGGAGATGTTCTGGGCGGAGCTATTCTTGGCTTTACAGTTGGGACTGTTTTAGCATGGACCTTTGTAAAAACCGATAAATTGTCAGGATCATGGACAAAGTAAAATCACTTTGGGTCTGGGTCTCCAGCCTTCTCTTCGTAATGATTGGGTTTCCGGTGGCACTGTTTCTGTGGCTTCTCTCGCTTCCTTTTGACAGGCGCAGGCTGATGAACAACAGGTGGATGGTAATTCAGGGAATTATCCTTACAAAGATGAATTTCTTTTGGAAAGTCATTGTGGAAGGAAAGGAGAAGATTGATCAGAAACAGGCTTACGTAATAGTTCCGAACCATCAGTCTATGCTTGATATTGTGATCTTTAACATGCTACATCACAGGCTCCGGTGGATATCCAAAATAGAGGTATTCAAAATTCCTGTTCTGGGGTGGGAGATGAGAATGGTAAAGTACATTGAACTTGAGAGAGGTAACAAGCACAGTGTGGTACGGATGATGGATAAGTGCATCAGCTCATTGCGTGAGGGGATATCAATCGTTATCTTCCCCGAAGG
>JALOMO010000180.1 GCA_025455395.1 Bacteroidales bacterium | reverse complement strand
AAAAAGCCTGCATTCGCATGCAGGCTCAGTCTATAGACCAGATGACCTTAGTTATCTTCTCCAACGCCCTTTTTAATATCTGTTGTATCAGTGTCCTTGGCTTTCTTGAACTCCTTCAGCCCCTGACCAATACCTTTCATTAGTTCAGGTATCTTACGCCCGCCAAAAAGCAACACTACGATCACAAGTATCAGAATTATTTCAAGAGGTCCGATCTTTCCCATGGTTGTGAGTATTTATTTATGCAAATGTACAAAATGTTTGTCAAAGGTTTCAATAAATGGTGAATAATCATTTCCTGATAAGCCTGAGTATATCGTTTCCATTGGCAAATATCAGCAATGCAAGCAGAATAATCATACCTGTAACCTGGGCATATTCAAGGAACTTGTCGCTTGGCTTTCTTCCTGTAACAACCTCATAGATCAGGAACATTACATGTCCTCCGTCAAGAGCCGGAATTGGAAGAATATTCATCACGGCAAGTATCAGTGAAAGGAAGGCGGTAAGGTTCCAGAACGACTGCCAGTTCCATACACCCGGGAAAATACTTCCAATTGTAATAAATCCGCCGAGCGATTCATATCCCTTTGTTTCCCTTGAAAAGATGAGCTTGAACTGTTTCAGGTAGTCGGCGGTGGTCTTGAAGCCTTTGGCAACACCGGCAGGGATTGCTTCGAAGAGGTTGTAGTGTTTGGTATTGAATTCGAAGATATCTGCAGGCTCCCTGTAAATTCCCAGAATACCTGCTTCAGTAGCTGTGACTTTGAAATCGATAAGTTCTTCCCCTCTTTTCACAGTTACCTTTATTGGTTTTCCCCTGCTTGCCATGATGTATCCCTGGAACTCGTCGTACCATTCAAAGCGTATGCTGTCAAGTGCGATCACTTCGTCACCGGTTATAATCCCTGCAGCCTGCGCAGGTGAGACTTTGGCAAACTCCGCTATCACAAACGGCCCGAAAGGTATCCTGGCATCAATGACGTCGGTGTTCTTAAGGAGGAGAGGGATGAACTCTCGACCTACAGGTACATCTACAATCACTCCCTGCCTGTCAACTGTTATGACCTTCCTGTCATTAAGTATTATATCGGGGATTATCGAGTAGAAATTATCAACCGGTTCTCCGTCAACTGACATGATTTTGTCCCCGTTACGCAGACCCATAGCATAACCTGTTGAGTCAGTCAGAATACCATATTTTACATTTGCAGCCGGAAGATATGTCTCTCCCCAGAAGCTGAGCACGGCAACATAAATAAGCATGGCGAAGATGAAGTTGAAGACCACACCTCCCAGCATTATCAGAAGCCGCTGCCAGGAAGGTTTAGACCTGAACTCGTGTGGCTGTGGAGGCAACTTCATCTGTTCACGATCCATAGACTCATCTATCATACCTGAGATCTTGACGTAACCGCCAAGGGGTATCATTCCGATCCCATACTCCGTTTCACCTATTTTACGTTTGAATATGGCCCATGGCCAGTCAAAGAAGAGAAAGAATTTTTCAACGCGTGTCTTGAAAATTCTGGCGAAGAGAAAGTGTCCGAACTCATGTATGATTACAAGAATTGAAAGTGCCAGTATAAGCTGGATTATCTTAATTAGAACTGTCATTGTTTTGGCGTTTTACTTATATATTCTGATGCGAGACTTCTGCTTCTGCTGTCAGTCTCCTCATAAACATCCAGTGAAGCCTCGTTGTTGAGTAATGTTTTCTCGAGTACATACTCCACAGCTCCGGCTATTCCCGGAAAGCCTAGTCTGCCCTGCAGGAATGCTGTGACAGCTACCTCGTTGGCGGCGTTTAAGGCACATGGCATGTTACCCCCGGCACTGAGTGCTGTACGCGCCAGGCTGAGGCTGGGGAACCGTTTTAAATCAGCCTCCTCAAATGTCAGCGAGCCAATCGATTTCAGGGAAGGACGCGGAAGGTCAGTCACAACCCTTTCGGGGTAAGTGAGAGCATAGATGATTGGCATCCTCATGTCAGGCACGCCCATCTGAGCCTTCATCGATCCGTCAGTGAACTGAACCATCGAATGAATGATTGACTGCGGATGAATAATAACGTCAATTTTATCAGCAGGAAGACCGAAGAGCCAGTGAGCTTCAATCACCTCAAGTCCCTTATTCATCAGTGTAGCTGAGTCAATAGTTATCTTGCTCCCCATGCTCCAGTTAGGATGACGAAGCGCCTCCCCCGGAGATACGTGTATAAGTTTCTCGGCAGGTGTGTTGAGGAATGGACCGCCAGATGCGGTGAGAATGATCTTCTCCACCGAACTCATTGTCTCACCGGTTATACACTGCAATATTGCGGAGTGCTCGGAATCGACAGGGACCAGACGGCTGCCTGTTCTTGCTGCAGCATTGGTTATCATCTCACCAGCAACCACCAGTGTCTCCTTGTTGGCAAGCGCCACCTCACGTCCTGCCTTTACGGCAGCAGCAGTTGGACGCAGTCCGGCAAAACCTACCATGGCAGCAACAACAGTGTCAACGCTGGCTGAAGCTGCAACAAAATCAAACGCATCCCGGCCAGCCAGTACCTCAATACCCAGCCCCGAAAGACCATCCCTGAGTTTGCTGTAATGTGTCTCATTGCCGATGACGACAGTTGAAGGCCTGAACTGCCTGGCCTGCTCAATGAGCAGGTCACTATTACTCCAGGCTGTAAGGGCAGCCACACTGAATAGCTCAGGGTGCTTCGACACAATCTCAAGTGTCTGCGTGCCTATCGATCCTGTTGATCCAAGGATTGCCAGTCTTTTATGCATCTTACTGCCGGCGGTTAAAAGAAAATATATTGGGTCGGATCAAGCGGCTCACCATTATGCCATAGCTCAAAATGGAGATGTGGCCCGGAGGTATATAATTCGCCTGAATCACCTACAATAGCTATTGCCTCACCGGCCCACACCCTGTCACCCATCTCCTTCAGAAGCCTGGCATTGTGCTTGTATACAGAAACAATGTTGTTACTGTGCTGTATCATGATCACAAAACCGGTCTCCATGGTCCATCCTGTCATGATCACTGTACCGTCAAGAGTAGATGATACAACAGCCTTCGACAGGGTAACAATATCTGTGGCAAAATGTCGGGTGCGCGGGTCAAAGTTACCGGATACTATTCCTTTTACGGGTGGGAAGAAGTGAATGTTGGCAAGGCTGGTACCACGTTCAGGTCCGCCGGCCGATTGTGTCACATTATACTGCTCCTCATGTTCTACCCGTGCTCTCAGGATGGAATCCTCAACCGACCTCTGGAAGACAATGTTGCTGTAGTCACGTGTACTGTCTCTCATGGCTACCCTGTCTATTGGCTGCCTTCCGGAGATGACATTATTCAGATCCAGGAAATATTTATCCCTGATCTCAAGTTCATGTTCAAGTGAGTCAAGCATCAGCGCATTCATGATTATTGTGCGTCGTAATGTCACATCGGGGTAGCCGGGAATGAACTCACGAAGGTTGGTGAAGGCAATGAGTGAGGTAGTAATACCGATGATACAGAATATGGCTACTGAAAGAGCGAGGAAAGCGGCTGATTTGGAAAGACGTATGCGCCATACCTCCTCGTAGGTGGTGTCATTGAATACGGCGAAGCGGAACTTGTCACGCCAGCTGCTTTTCTTTTTATCGGCAGTAGGCAATATGTCTGAAGTCTGATGTCTGAAGGTCTGGGGTCTCTCAAATCCTTTGTACTTTCGACTTTACAGACTTTTAACTTTACAGACTTTTGACTTTACAGACTTCCAGACTCACACTCACCACCCTATTCCATAGTCCTCCCCGAAGTTGCTTGATCCACCCCAGAAGGTGCCGTGCTTATGGTCAAAACCGATGGCATTCACCGGACCGCTGGTTCTCTCCTGGAACGATAGCCTGTAGCCCATGCCTGTAAGCTCCTTTCTCACCCAGTGAGGCATGCTGTTGTTCAGCACCAGTCCTCCTGGCTCCTTCTCATGCGCTCCGAAGCTTGAGTACATCTGCAGAGTCTTGAATGATGGCGCCTCGCAGGCCTCCTGTACTGTCATTCCGAACTCGGCAATATTGAGGAAGAACTGCAGCAGCAGCTGATCCTGCTCATCACCCCCCTGTTTTGCAAAGGCAAGATAAGGCTTGCCGTCCTTCATGGCCAGGGTTGGTGTCAGTGTCACACGAGGCTGTTTACCAGGCTCAACAACATTGAAGGGATTCTCCTTCTCATCAAGAACGAAAGCCTGCATTCGCTGGCTCATTCCGACGCCTGTGTTGCCAGCGATGCATGCTGGTATCCATCCTCCGCTGGGAGTGACAGAGACAACCCATCCCTCCTCATCCGCCGCCTCTATAGATGTTGTTCCGGCGGTGAATGAGTCAAGGAAACGCTCATAGGTCAGGGGATCATCGGAAGGATAAATATTTCTCGCAGAGCTCTCCCATGAGTTCAGGAGAGTCATGAAAGGATTCGTTTTTCCCTCGAACGGATAGGGGTCCCCGGGGCGGGCACCGGCATCATTATGCCGGGTATTGACCTGTTTGCTCCTCTCCTTCGCATACTCCTTTGACAGCAGTCCCTTCATCGGCTCTTCGGGTGGGAAAGAAGGGTCACCATAATAAAAGTCGCGGTCAGCAAAAGCAAGGTTCATTGCCTGGTAAAGCGTATGGATGTATTGGGTTGAGTTATAACCCATGCTCTTCAGGTCAAAGTTCTCGAGTATGTTGAGTGTCTGCAGCATCACCGGTCCCTGGGTCCACTGCTGTAGCTTATATACCTCTATGCCCCTGTAGTTTGTCATCAGCGGCTCTTCTATCTTCACCTTCCAGGTTGCAAGGTCTTCCTCGGTAATCAGTCCGCCCTGCTCGCGGCTGCCTCTGACAAACTCCCTGGCTATGTCACCTTTGTAAAAGCGGTCATAGGCTGCGTAGATGGCCTCTTTTCTGGAGAGGCGTTTTTTAAGAGCCTGCTGCTCAGCCTCTACCAGCTTTGTAAGTGTGGAGAGGAGGTCTGACTGGACGAATATTTCTCCGGCTGACGGAGCTTCGCGTTTCTCTCCGGCATGAGGGAGGAACACTTTTGCGGAGTAAGGCCACTCCTTTATTCTTTCCTTCTGTCTCTCAATGGAGTTTGCTGTCTGTGCCTCGATGGCATATCCGGCGGCCATTTGCATGGCCGGAGCCAGCACCTCCTTAAGGCTCATGGTACCATACTCGGCAAGCATGGTCATCAGTCCTCCAGGTGTGCCGGGCGTCACCGCAGCCAGA
>JALOMO010000091.1 GCA_025455395.1 Bacteroidales bacterium | reverse complement strand
TTGATGTGCTGCGAAAGTATTTCCAATGATAGAAAGAGCAACTCTCTGAATTTCATAAGCATATATCCTGCTCCAATAAGGACTTTCAATTTTTGAAAACCATTGCCCTGTGAATGCGTACAAGTCATCCAGGATTTTTTTCTGGCTGTTAACTGTTGTCTGGAACAGATGCACATAATCTTCGTAATATCCCTGGAGATTTCTGTTGAGCAGATTTGCTGCAGGACATTCTTTAGAGCAGTATTTCCTGTGGCATTCCTCAAGACAATAACCGTCACCACCACAACCTTCGGCACAACCAGTATATTCTTTTACATAGCGCTCTTTGTTATTCAAATAAGCCTCTTCTTCCTGTACCACTAATTTCATTATATCATCTGCCAGAACATTGAATTCTTTTGATTCTTCATTGGATGCCTGTGCAAAATATTCAGTGATACAATCAAGTGCAAAACGTTCGTTGGGATAATCACGCAGCACTGCATTAGGTGGCAGATCTGGCACTTCCGATTGCACCTGAAGGAACTGTCCACTGAATTTCATAAGCTGGCTGTGAAAGCCATTATAAGATTGAACGGCGGAGGCATATCCACCACCTTCCATCCAGTCAGTCACCTTTTGGCAATGATTTAAACCAGGCATTTTTAAACGGTCAACTTCAGGCACCAAAGAAGCAAGGGCATCGGGAGGATTCATCTGATTCCGGGTTTCTTCCCAGAATCTCTCCTTTTCACTCTCACCTCCAGGTGAATTTTCAGCCTGTGACTGAAGATAGGCGAAGTTACCGGAGGCCTTGCTGTAAGAGAATCCTATCCCCTTTACACCTGCAAATAATTCGAGGACTGCTTCCCGAAGCCTGTTTTGCTTAATGTACAAATCGCATAGCGCAGTATGGGCCTGGCCAAAACCGGGATTATAACCAAGGGCTTCCTTTAGATAGCTCTCAGCCTCCTTCTCGTACCCGAGTTCCAGGTAACTGCAGCCAAGTTGTGTCAGCACAATCGGGCTTTTATCATATAACTTGTCTGCATAAAGGAGGACAGGAATGGAAGTCTTAATGGAGTCAATGATTCTGAGATAGGCTCCGAAGTTATTCACGCTGAGGGTGTCGTCAGGCATTGCCTTTACTGCCGAAGCCAGGTAAACGCACGCGAGGTTATGATCATCGCCAAAGCTGATGAGCACTCCGCCGATGCCGGTAAGATTCCTCACTGCCTGCAGTGTAAAATCATCTGCTTCAGCCTCCTTGAAATGTTGGTCGAACTGGGTTTTGCTTACCGCATTAAGTGTTTTGTAAGACCTGGTAAAAAAACGGTGAGCAATTTCCACAATATTTCCGGTTGTGACATCTGACGGTTTTATGGCGACTGTCACTGGTTTGCTGCTTCCCTCATTATCTGACTGGCTGCTGCCGAAGCTTACAGTTGGCTGTCCACCGCTTAGCTCTCCTGCTAGTTTTTTAATATCGGCATTTGCTTTCGCCGCCGCAGCCGGATCATCCCAGTTAGTCGTCCGCCTTATCTCAGCCATCTTCTGACGTATCTGATCAGGGGACTGGCCTGTCTGACCGCTCATCAGGACAGATGCGGATAGCATTAACACCATAAGTAAGTATCTCATGTGATCAGGTTATTAAATATGTGTACGGACCGGTACTCCTGCAAAACAGATTATCAGTTGTCTTCCGGATAATAAAGTTTATACTTGTATGCCTCATGGAGGGATCTGAGGTACTCCGCTATTGCCTCCAGGGAGGCAAGCTCCTTCCCCTCTGCAGGCATATCAAGGCCTGTCTGTGCCTTGGTTGTCTCTGCACTTATGTCACCGAATTTTTTATAGTCGGGCATAGATGCCTTCACTATTTGAAGATGTTTTCGCAGCGCCGACCTGTATTGGGGAGTATACTTATTGCAGTAGGCTATCTGTTCATTTTTTATCCTCAGGCTAAGGGAGTCCATTATGTGCGCCTCATCGTCACTGACTATACCCATCATGGAGGTAAGCTTACTGTTCCATGCACTCATGCGGTCAAGCATCTTCTGCCTTTCAGGATCATTTTCAATCGGATTGTAAAGGGCTGCTATCCGGCTGCTGATCTCATTGATTTTTGAGTAGGCGGCCTGCTGTGCTGTATTGGTCTGGTACAGGTTGCTTGCGTAGTTGTTCTTTGCTGACTGTTTGGGATCATTCTTTGCGACTGCCATGGACTCCGCAGCATAGGCTTCGGCGTATGCCTTTTTACCGGCTTCGCTCATATTGCTGAAGTTTTTAGCCTCTTCCATGGTCATGTTGGCCTGCTGTGACATCATCTTGTTAGCCAGCGCCTGTTTCTCGGCAGCCGTCATATCTTTTGAATTCTTCATCTTTTCGAGGTCAGCCTGGGAGATACCGTACATCTGAGACATCTGGTTCATTACATTCTCCTCTGCTACATCGGTATTGGATTCCATATGTGATTCAACAGCCTCCCTGATCCCTTCGATCTCATTCACAAGTTCCTCCCTGAGGAAGGAGACTCCGCTGACGAAGTTCTCTACTGACATCCTTGTTGCATTGCATGAATCCTTCGGCAAAGCAGGAATCTTTTGCATATAGTCTTGTGTACGTGTCTGAGCTGCTCCGGTAAGCACGAGACCGGCAGCCACCATTATCAACAGCATTCTTTTCATCTTTTTACTTTTAGGGGTTAATTGTTCGGAAGGTAAATGTTGGAGAAGTCCATGGAAGGTATCTCTACAGTTTGATTAATTCAACCCTCCTGTTAAGTGCCTTGTTGGCAGGGGTATCATTAGGTGCAACCGGCTGGCTTTCACCCATGCCGTCGGACTCAAGTCGTGATGCATCTATGCCGAAGGTCTTGACAAGCTCATTTTTAACAGATGCTCCGCGACGCTTTGAAAGGTCAAGATTCGAAGCATCAGCACCGTCAGAATCAGTGTGACCGACAATTTTTACCCTGACGTCAGGGTTTTCCTGAAGGACCGCGGCTATCTCCTTTAGCGTTCCGTAAGATTCAGGTTTGACCACATCCTTATTGACCTCAAAATATATTCCGTAGGTAACCAGTTTACCTTCGGTGATAAGCTTATTGCGGGTATCAGGAGCACCAACGGCGATGCGTACGTTGCTTATCATTGCAGCACCGTACTCAAATCTCAGCCTGTCTGGCTTCACACATCCTGCCGGGAATGCCCTTGGCAGATCAATGATCTTGTTTTGGTCCTGGTACAGGCGTATCCTGGTTTTCTGCACCCAGATGGCAATATGGTATTTCTGATTCATTTTCTCCTTAAACTGTTCACCCTCAACATAGCCACTTAGGTTTGACTTTTCGCATTCTGTCCCGTAAAGCCAGGTATGATAACTTGGTCTTCCAAAATATTCAACTTTAAACTGAAATCCGCCCTGGCCAGGTGCTGAACCGGCGTCCCATGCATTTACGTTTTTCGCCTGCATAAGCCTCATGTGCCATCCTGACATGCCCGCACCCTCCAGTCCGCCTATGGGAATAATATCAAATTCAATTGTATAGTTTTCGGGCAGCTTGAGCAACCCGTCAGTCCAGACACACTCATCCATCACGAATTTCATCCAGTTGCCCGGAAACAGATTTGTTGTGACAACCTCCGCCGAACCGTTAGTGTTCCATAGGGCAGGAAAGTCTCCGATAGCATCCTGGCTGAAGTCATCGAAGAAAATCACTTTTTCGCCGGGGATAAAATCATATTTGGAGTAGCTTTCCAGAGCGGTCTGCTGCCCGCCGGCCTGACTGCCTTCTGCGACTGCAGCACCAGCGGCTGCCTCTCCGCCCTGAGTCCCGGCAGTCTGATCTGTACTACCGCTGGTTTTCAGCCCTGCTGCAATGCTGTCCTCCACAGTATCAAATGTCTTGTCAATTGTCTTGTCGACCTGTTTGTTCACTCTCTTGTTGACCTCGTTCTCAATTTTTTTCTTAAAGTCTACTTTGATCTGACCTTCAGCATTAAGGGTCAGGCTGACCATAGCTATCGCAATGATTAGCTTAAAGAGGGTATTCATCATGTCTTGGGGTTTTTGAATTTAACATAACAAGATAGAAACGGAGGTTAAATCTAACAACTTTTATCGAAGATACATCTTGTTTGAAGGGCTTTTTTCGACCATTAGACAAAATTATTTCAATTCTTAATTCTTAATTCTTAATTCCTAATTCTTAATTCTGCTCCCCCTGTTGTTTGTTTCTTCGTTTGTTCCTAACTTTGGTATGCTGCATTATTAAACATACCTGTCATGAAAGAAGAGTTTCTGCACTGGCTGTGGAAAAACCGCCTGTTTGACGCTGCCTCAATCAGGGATGGGAATGCCGGGGCAATCGAGGTAATCTCCCCGGGGGAGTACAACCGTGATTCCGGCCCTGACTTCTTTAACACCCGCATTGTTATAGGCACGACATCATGGGCAGGCAACACGGAGATACATCTGAATGCGTCGGACTGGTACCGCCATGGTCATCATAATGACCACGCCTATGATAATGTCATACTCCACATTGTTTATAACAATGATGCCGTTTCCCTGACTGCATCGGGAAGAAAGCTTGTTACCATAGCACCTTCTTTTGACAGTTCACTGTGGGAGAACTACATAGACCTGGTCAACAATCCTTCATTGCTTGCCTGTGAAAATTTCATCAGCAAGGTTGATCCATTTATGGTCAGACACTGGTTATGGAGGCTTGGAACAGAGCGGATCATGAAGAAGAGTGAAGAGATCGCTGAGATGCTGAAGCATACCGGATACGACTGGGAGGAGACTTTATACAGGCTGGTGTCACGCTATTTCGGTTTCAGGGTAAACACAGATCCGTTCGCGATGCTTGCCTCACGCCTCCCTCTGAAGATCATCAGGAAACATTCCGATAACATTACCCAGGTTGAGGCCCTTCTCTTTGGTACTGCCGGTCTTCTTGATGAGGCACTCTTCAGGGAGACAGTGACAGACAGTTACTATCTGATTCTGTGCCGTGAGTTCAGGATGCTGAAGTCAAAGTACTCGCTTCATGCTGTTGACGGGTGGATGTGGAAGTTTCACCGTCTGAGGCCGGCGAACTTCCCTACTGTAAGGCTCTCGCAGCTGGCCGCACTGCTCTCGCACAGTGACGGGCTCTTCTCAAGGGTTCTTGAGTGCGACAGCACCGACAATCTCAGAGCATTATTCAGCGTCAGGGCTTCCGGATACTGGAACTACCACTACCTCTTCGGAAAGGAGGTGCCGCATACTTCAGGGCAGGCAGGCAAGCAGTCAGTTGACCTGCTCATTATCAATGCAGTGGTGCCGCTGATCTTTGTTTATGGAAAGCTGAAACAACAGCCTCAGATTTGTGAAAGGGCCATAGACATGCTTGAGTCACTCTCACCGGAGTATAACAGTGTTGTTGCCGATTTCTCCGCGGCGGGCATAAGGGCTGACTCTGCCTTCACCAGCCAGGCTATTCTTGAACTGAGATTATCGTGGTGCCGGCATCACAGGTGCCTCGACTGCCACATCGGCTCATGGCTCATCGCATCAGGCCATAAGATAAGGGGTTCAGGCTCACTCCTGCTTGAGCCGTGAGGTGACCTCATTGACGAACAGACGAGTTGCGGTGACGAATGAAAAAAGAAATTTATCATCAGGCGCAACTATTGTTATTCGTTTTACGTCTTTTTCATGAGAGGCTGATCATACATTTGCAGTTATGTAACTGTCTGGAAGGCCGTTCAGTAGTTAAATGCGTAAAATTTTTTTAAATTGTTTGAATTATTACAAATAAGAGTTGTATCTTTGCGATCCAAAATTGGAGAATTTATTAATAATCTATTGGATAAGGATATGTATTTGACTACGGAGAAGAAACAGGAATTTTTCAAGACATTCGGCACTTCAGAGATGGATACCGGAAGCGCTGAGGGTCAGATTGCTCTTTTCTCCTACAGGATCGCGCATCTTACTGAACATCTGAAGAAGAACAAGAAGGATTTCAGTACTCAGAGGGCGCTGATAAAGCTTGTCGGTAAGAGAAGGCGTTTGCTAGACTATCTAAAGATCAAAGATATCAGCAGGTATCGTGAAATCATCAAGGCATTGAGCCTGCGTAAGTAAGGAAAAAGGCAATTTCAAATTGCCTTTTTTAATTCTTTCATGAATTCTCTGCTTACTTCCCATTTATCCCGTAATAATCAGTAATACAAATGTATAAGTTAATTGAAAAAAGTATCGATCTGGGCGACGGCCGGACGATAGTCATTGAAACAGGCAAGTTGGCCAAGCAGGCTGACGGATCTGTAGTCGTCAGGATGGGCCGCACTATGCTGCTCGCAACTGTTGTAGCAGCCAAAGATGCAAAAGAGGATGTTGATTTCATGCCTCTCTCCGTCGAGTACAAGGAAAAATATGCGGCTATGGGCCGTTTCCCCGGAGGCTTTCTTAAGAGGGAAGCAAGACCGAACGACAATGAGATATTGATCTCGAGGCTTGTTGACAGGGTGTTGAGGCCATTATTCCCGGATGATTATCATGCCGAGGTATTTGTCACCATAAACCTGATATCTGCTGACAAGGATATCATGCCTGATGCACTGGCAGGGCTGGCGGCATCAGCCGCTCTTGCAGTATCAGATATTCCGTTCAACGGTCCTATATCTGAAGTCAGGGTTGCAAGGATCAATGGCAAATTTGTTGTTAACCCGACACTTGTTGAGGTCGAAAACGCTGATCTTGATATCGTTGTCGGGGCCACCTATGACAATATCATGATGGTTGAGGGCGAGATGAAGGAAGTTTCTGAGGATGTTATGCTGGAAGCGCTTAAGTTAGCCCATGACGCCATCAAGGTTCAGTGTATTGCACAGAATGAGCTGGCCGAAATGGTAGGATCAACCACGAAAAGGTCCTATTGCCATGAGGTCAATGACGAGGATCTGCGTAAGAAAGTGTGGGATGAGACATACCAGAAGTGCTATGCACTTGCTGCCACGGGTGCTGACAAGAAGACCCGTTCAGAGGGCTTTGATAATATAAAGAAAGAGTTTCTTGCACAGTTTACTGAGGAAGACAAGGTAAATGAAATGCTTGTAAGCAGGTATTATCATGATGTTGAAAAGGAAGCTGCCCGCAGGCTGGTTCTTGATGAGAAGAAACGTCTTGACGGGCGTAAGACAGATGAGATTCGTCCCATATGGTGCGAGATTGATCCGCTTCCCGCAGCTCACGGTTCTGCCATCTTCACAAGGGGCGAGACACAGTCACTTACTACTGTCACACTGGGAACCAAGCTCGATGAGAAGATGATAGACGAGGTTCTCAAACAGGGCTCGGAGAAATTTACCCTTCATTATAACTTCCCGCCTTTTGCCACAGGTGAAGCGAAGGCAGCCCGCGGCACCAGCCGCAGGGAGATAGGCCATGGAAACCTGGCTCACAGGGCGCTTAAGAACATGATGCCTGCTGACGAGATCAATCCTTATGCAATCAGGGTCGTCTCAGACATCCTGGAATCGAACGGGTCATCATCTATGGCAACTGTTTGTGCAGGTACTCTGGCCCTTATGGATGCCGGTATTAAAATTGCCAAGCCTGTATCAGGTATTGCCATGGGTCTTATCACCGACAAGGGAGGCAAGAAGTTTGCGGTTCTTTCTGACATACTGGGAGATGAGGATCATCTTGGAGACATGGACTTCAAAGTCACCGGAACGCGTGACGGTATCACCGCCACTCAGATGGATATCAAAGTTGACGGACTCTCATACGAGGTTCTTAAAGAGGCTCTTGAGCAGGCACGCAAGGGAAGACTCCATATTCTTGACATTATGGAACAGGTCATTGCCGAGCCAAGGGCAGATCTCAAGCCACACGCACCGAGGATAGAGAAAATATATATCCCGAAAGAAATGATTGGTGCAGTCATTGGTCCGGGTGGGAAGATCATCCAGGATATACAGGCCACCACAGGTGCTACAATTGTAATCGAAGAGGTTAACGGTCAGGGAATGGTCGATGTCTTCGGTGAGAATTATGAAGTGATCAGGGCAGCACTTGACCGTATAAAGGCAATCTGCGCAGTGCCTGAGGTAGGGCAGGTATACAGGGGCAAGGTGAAGACCATCACCCAGTTCGGTGCCTTTGTTGAGATACTTCCTAATAAGGACGGGCTGCTTCACATCTCTGAGATGGACTGGAAGAAGGTTGGTACTGTTGAGGAATTGTTCAAGGAGGGTGATGAGGTTGAGGTTCAGCTTATTGAGGTCGACTCAAAGACCGGCAAGCTACGACTTTCACGCAAGCCACTGATCCCGAAGCCGGAGGGTTATGTTGAACCCCCGAAGCGTGACCCTTCCGAGAGGAGGGAGCATCGTGGCCATCGTGACGGTGACAGGGGCGGCAACCGCGATCATCGTTCAAGGGACCGCAGGTCAGACTCAAGGTAACATACAATTTATCATAAGGTGTAGCGACGCGCAAATTGCGCGTCGCCACGCACACCTGTCAGGATAAGACAGCGACGCGCAATTTGCGCGTCACCACGCACACCTGCCAGGATAAGACAGCGACGCGCAAATTGCGCGTCGTTACTTTTTGTTTACATTTGATGTCAGGTTGACCGTGAATAATCGATGGCTGTTACCAGGTATAATTATATTGTCATTGAGGGAAATATAGGGGCCGGGAAGACCACACTGGCTTCAATGATCGCAAAGGAGCACAATGCCAAGCTTATCCTTGAGCGTTTCGCCGATAATCCCTTCCTTCCCAAATTTTACAGCGATCCTGCACGTTTTTCATTCCCCCTCGAACTGTCGTTTCTTGCTGACCGTTACCGCCAGCTAAAGGAGGAACTTGTGGAACAGGACCTCTTCAGGAGCTTCACGGTAGCCGACTATTATTTCATGAAGTCACTCGTATTCGCATCCTCAACACTTGAAAAGGATGAGTTCACTCTTTACAGGCAGATATTTTACATTATTTACAGTTCGCTCCCCAAGCCTGACCTCTATGTCTACCTGCATGTGCCTCCGGAAAGATTGCTTCTAAATATTGCCCTCCGGGGTAGGGAGTATGAGAAGTCAATAACAGCTGAATACCTTACCGGCATCCAGGAGAGTTATTTCACCTTTTTCAGGCAGAATCCTGAAAACCGTTATCTAATCCTTGAAATTAATGATCTTGACTTTGTTATGCACCCGGAGGACTACAGGAAAGTGACAGATGTCATATTCAATGAGGTCATTGAGCCGGGGATGAATCTCCGCATTTTCTGATTTTTTAACCTGTTATATGTGATATATGACTAAATTTATCTTAAATTTGCATCCGTACAAAATAATATGTAAACTTGTTATTAAAATCAAGTAACTGATCGCAACTAATAAAAGACCAATTATGAAAAATTTCACCAGACTTTTTGTTCTTCTGCTTGCCGCAGCTGTAGTTTCAAGCTGCAGCAGCTTAGACAAGATGAAGAAGAATGCCAACCTTGTCAAGTATGAGGTTACCCCTAAAGTGCTTGAGGCACATGCCGGCAAGGTAGCTGCCGCAGTAAAAGCTACTTATCCTGAGAAGTACTTTGACAAGAACACAACTCTGAAGATCACCCCGGTACTTGTGTATGAAGGCGGTGAGGTTGCATTTGATGAGATGCTTTATGCACAGGGTGAACTTGTTCAGGCTAACAATAAGCCTGTGAACTGGACCGGTGGCACCATTAACTGGAGTGGTGATGTGGACTACAAGCCGGAGATGAAGGTATCAGAGTTTATGCTTCGCATTGAAGCCTCAAGAAAAGGCAAGACTCTGGCATTCGATCCGATCAAGCTTGCTGATGGCGTGATTGCAACTTCAACACTGGTTGAATACCATGCCATGCCACTCTTCCTGAAAGACAACTATCAGCGCATTGTTCCTGAGCAGAAGATGGCAGACATACTGTACGTGATCAACAGGGCTGATATCAGGCCTGCTGAACTTAAAGCAGCTGATATCCAGGCGATGAAAGATTATATTACCATGGTAGCTCAGAATGAGAGAATGGAGATCAAGGGGGTTACAGCAAGCTCATATGCTTCACCCGATGGTCCTCTCACACTTAACGAGAAGCTCTCTCTTGACAGGGGCAAAGCCGCCGAGAAGTATCTCCAGAAGGAGTACGGCAAGATTCCTGAGCTCTCAACTCTCTTCAGCACCAAGACCACTCCCGAAGACTGGGATGGCTTCAAAGCCCTCGTCCAGGAGTCTTCAATAGCAGACAAGGAACTTATCCTGAGAGTTCTCTCAATGTACCAGGATCCTGTTGTCCGTGAGAAGGAGATCAAAAACATGGCAACTGCTTACGAATCTCTTGCAGAAGAGATCCTTCCGCAATTGAGAAGGTCGAAGTTCACTGTTGATGTCAATCTTGTAGGACTGAGCGATGAAGAGATTCTGGCAGCTATGAAGGGTGATGCTTCGGCACTCAGCCTTGAGCAGATGCTCTATTCTGCTTCTCTTACGACAGACGTTAATGAGCAGCTGAAATTCTACCAGATGGCAACTGTAAAGGAACCTAAGTGCTATCGTGCATGGAACAACGTCGGCTGGGCATATCTCAACATGGGTAAGGCTGATGATGCAATGGTTGCTCTTGAAAAAGCCAAGGCTCTCAAGAATGATGATATTGTTAAGAATAACATGGGCTTCGCTGCACTTCTCAAGGGTGATGTCAAAGCTGCTTCAGAGTATTTTAACTCGATGTCAGCCTCAACACCTGAGTCGAGATTCGGTCTTGGCACCATAGCCATTGTTGAAGGTAAATATGATCAGGCAGTCAACCTGCTTGGCGAGAAGCCTTCGATGAACCTTGCACTCGCACAGCTGCTGAAAGGCGACTTCAACAAAGCAAAAGCTACGATGGATACCGTCAAGCCATGCAAATGCGGTGCTCCTTCATATCTTAAAGCAGTCATCGCTGCACGCTCAGATAACAGGGACGGTGTGATGAACAACCTCCGTGAAGCTGTAGGGTACAGTGCCAACTGGAAGAATTATGCTCAGACAGACCTTGAGTTTGCTAAATTCTTCAATGATGAGACCTTCGTATCTATAACAAAATAAAGAGATAAATAGACAGATGAACCCCGACAGCCGTTTGGCTGCCGGGGTTTATTATTTGATGTTGTTAATCATGTGCGACAGGTGCCAGAGAACTATTCCGGCGCTGACAGCAACATTGAATGAATGTTTGGTGCCATACTGCGGTATCTCAATACATCCGTCAGACATCATTACAACCTCTTCAGACACACCTCTTACCTCATGGCCAAAGACAAGGGCATACTTCTTTCCCTTTTCAGGGGTGAACTTATCCAGTGATACTGACCCTTCAGCCTGTTCAACGGAGACGATGGTGAACCCCGACTCCCTGAGGTGCATGACCGCATCAGTGGTTTTTTCAAAGTGTTTCCACACGACCGACTCGGTTGCTCCCAGAGCACTCTTCTGTATCTCCCTGTGAGGAGGGGTGGCTGTTATACCGCACAGATACACGGCTTCTACAATAAAGGCGTCAGCCGTCCGGAATATCGATCCAACATTGTTCAGGCTCCTTATGTTGTCGAGAACAATGATAAAGGGCGACTTTTCTGAGGCACGGAATTCAGTGACACTCTTCCGGTTCAGCTCCTCACTTGATAATTTCCTCATTGAAGAAAATTTTAGCGAAAATAATTATAAAAAAGAGTAAATTACATTCCTCAAAATATTAACATGATCGGATGAGTATCTGATCTAAAATTTCTGAACATGAATATTCACGAGTACCAGGGAAAATCAATCCTGCAGGTTCATGACGTTCCGGTACAGGAGGGTTTTATTGCTGAGAATGCAGATCATGCGAAGCTTGTTGCAGAGGAGTTGCAGAAGAAGTTCGGCACAGAGATATTTGTAATCAAGGCGCAGATACATGCAGGTGGCAGGGGCAAAGGTGGTGGTGTCAAGATCGCCCGCTCACCTGTTGAGGCGGCAGAGGTGGCATCACGCATGATCGGGATGACGCTTGTGACTCCGCAGACAGGACCCCAGGGAAAGCTGGTAAAGTTCAGCTCAAAGCCGCCATCCATCTCGGCAGCTGCACGCAGGGCTTTCAAACCTTCTGGCATGACTTCCTGCCCAATCCCATCCCCAGGGATAACAGCAATCTGATATTGACGCATTTTTGGGGCCTCTCAATCTAGCGGTTCTGGCACCTGGCTGCGCACCTGGGTGTACAGGCGCACCAGATCGGTTAGCAGAACCTTGTGTCAATCAACCCGGCTTCATTTCTTTATTTTATAGATGTCTTAATTAAAAGCAAGCTATCCAGAAAAGTCAGGGTACAATTGCAAATCTATATTGAATTCTGATGAATGATCTTCTGAAACCTCCCCGTTTGTCCATGTTCTGGTCTGGCATCAAAGGCGTGCTGCCCTTACTGCTTGGCGTATTCCCATTCGGTATGATCTATGGCGTGCTGGCGTTGGAAGCCGGCATTCCAGCCGGTGCCGCGCAGGCCATGTCAGCCATTGTCTTTGCCGGCTCTTCCCAATTTGTGACCACCCAGCTGGTTGGGAATGGCACGCCTGCCCTGATCATGATCCTGACAATTTTTATTGTCAACCTGCGCCATGCCCTTTACAGCGCCTCCATCGCCCCTTATATCAGCAGGCTTTCAGGTTGTTGGA
>JALOMO010000179.1 GCA_025455395.1 Bacteroidales bacterium | reverse complement strand
ATAAAGTTGATACATGCAATAAGAAGTACAAAGAATGCAATAAGTGTAAAAACAAGAACTGCAATCACGGGGCCATTGTTCTCTCCGTATCCAAACTGTGCATGCAAATGGATATCCTGGAACGGAAACAGGAGGTACTTGGTTTGTGTCTGAGGTAAATATTCTAGAACTACATCCGTCAGCTTCTTGTTTATGCTTTCAATGTCTGATCCTTCAGCGATCTGCACAAATGTCAGGATTGAATTACTTCCCCATGAATCATTGGTGGCACCTATCTCTCTGAGAAAAGAATATGGCAAAACGCACTTGAATGTGAATATTGAGTTACGGGGTATATCCTTCATAACCCCTGTTACCGTGAACTGGAACCTGTTTTCGAGCGTTATTGTCTGGCCAATCGGATTATCATCACCAAAATACTTCCCTGCAAGTTCCTCTGAAAGAACGATTGAATGTGGATCACTTAAGGCCGTGGCGGGATCACCGCTCACGAACGGCAGGGTAAAGATTCTGAAGAGGCCGGAATCTGCTGCCACAATTGATGACTCAAAGAACACATTATCGCCTCTGCGAAATAAAATCCGTTGGAGCCTGTTAATGCGTGTCTGATCAATTATCTCAGGAATCCTCTCCTTCCAGACGGGTCCGCTGGGATGCGGAGTAACTGTAACATGATACCTCTCTCCCGAATAATACTGGTCTTCTTCAACTCTGTAAATATTTTCACCATTTTTGTGAAATCTGTCGTAACTTAACTCATCCTGAACCCAGAGGAGGATAAGTAAAGATGCCGCTAACCCTATAGCCAGGCCGGTAACATTGATAAAGGTGAATGCTTTGTTTACGGAGATATTCCTGATCGTTGTAAGAAGAAAATTCCTTATCATGGCATTTGATATTTCATGGAATAAAGACTGTCAAATTCTTGGACTGTTGCATGTAAATTTTTTTTACGGAATGTCTGTGCAGCAAAAGCAAAAACCTCATGTCTTTATCTTGAAATTCAAGTCATAACCTAATCCTTCCGGCAATGTTGAAGAATTTTTTTATCAATGCACTGCGCAACATGAAAAAGCAGCGCGGGTATGTCATCATGAATGTATCCGGCCTCGCAATCGGACTGACAAGCTTCCTCTTCATCACCTTATACGTGATACATGAGCTTAGCTATGACAGGTTCCATCAGAACTATGAGAATATCTACAGGCTGAAGGTTGTCGGCACTATGGCCGGCGGTGAGATCGACCAGGCTGTCACTGCAGCACCGATGGCACAGGCAATGAAGAATGATTACCCTGAGGTGGAGGCGGTAACAAGAGTCAGAGGCATGGGTGACTGGCTGGTAAAATATGGTGAAAACAGGTTCAATGAAGATGGCATTCTTTTCGCCGATTCAACATTCTTCGCCGTTTATGACTTCAGGTTGCTGAAAGGTGACCCTGAGACTGCCCTCGCAAGACCAAGATCAGTAATACTTACCAGGGAATATGCGGAAAAGTATTTCGGAGACCAGGACCCGATGGATAAGCAGTTGAGTTTTGAGTCTGACACGGTCATTTATACAGTTACCGGAGTGATCCAGGATATCCCCGATAACTCACATATCAAATTTGACATGCTGGCCTCTATGAGCTCATACCCAAGGCAGGCTAACGATCAGTTCTGGATAAGCCATAGTTTCTACACATATATAGTTGTCAGAGATGGAACTGATAAAGATCTCCTGGAGGAAAGATTCCAGGGCATGGTTACAAAGTATGTGGGCCCCCAGATAACAGCAGCACTGGGTATATCAATTGAAGACTTCCTGAATGCAGGGAACTCTTTCAGGTATGTGATGGAACCACTGAAGGATCTGCACCTCAGAGGCGCCAAACAGTATAATCTTGAACCTCTTGGCTCAGAGAGTACCGTTTACATCTTCGCGGTTATTGCCCTTCTGGTCCTGGTGATAGCAATAATCAACTACATTAACCTGGCAACTGCCAGGTCAGCAACAAGGGCCAGGGAGGTAGGTGTCAGGAAAGTCGCCGGGGCAAACAAACGCGGGCTGGTGTTTCAGTTCCTTGGTGAGTCTGTTCTCATTGTTACAACTGCAGCAATTATCGCAGTAATACTCGTCTATGCGCTTACACCTTCATTTAACCAGCTTATAGGTAAAGAGCTCTCTGTTAGTATCCTGGACAATGCCGGAGGAATTCTTTCACTCCTGTTGCTGATTATCCTGGTCGGGATATCATCAGGAGCATATCCTGCATTTATATTAGCTTCTTTCAATCCCATAGAAGTGCTGAAGGGCACTTTAAATCCGGGGTCAATGTCAAAGAATATGAGAGGTGTGCTTGTTGTGGTCCAGTTTACCATTTCAATAGTCATTATAATCGGGTCAATCATTGTCTATCGCCAGCTCAATTATGTAACAACGAAGGATATAGGATTCGAAAAGGAGAATCTTATTGTCATCCGCAGGGCAGATGCCTTTTTCCGACAGAGAGAAGCCTTCAGGGATCAGCTGCTTCAGATGCCCGGAGTGGTAAATGCAGGTTTTACGAGGGCAGTTCCCGGTACAACATTCAATAACAATGCCTTCCTTCTTGATGATGATCCTGAAAAGAACACATACCTCATTAACCAGACCCAGGCCAGCTTCGACTTCGCTCAGACACTGGGGGTGGAACTGGCGGAAGGCAGGTTTTTCTCACGTGAATATGGAGAAGATTCGACTGCTATCCTTATTAATGAAGCTGCAGTCAAGTCACTGGGGATGAAAGACCCGGTAGGAAAATACCTGCTTCAGCCACAGGGACCGCAGCAGTTTCAGCGACTGAAGATCATCGGGGTGATGAAAGACTTCAATATCAAATCTATGCACGTACCCATTGAGCCTGTCTGTTTTACCGTCCTGGGTAATTTTGGTGGTGACCAGTATGTCGCGGTGAGACTTACCGGCGAGGATGTCAGCGGCACTGTCAGGGCAATAGAGCAGAAGTGGCAGTCATTTACCCCTGAACAGCCCTTCCAGTATGATTTTTTCACCGACTCGTGGAACAACCTCTACTCTTCAGAGATGAAAACCGGCAAGATCTTTATACTCTTCTCGCTGCTCGCAATCTTTCTCGCATGCCTGGGTCTGCTCGGTCTCATTACATATATAACAAACAAGAGGACCCGTGAGGTCGGGATCAGGAAGACCTATGGTGCATCAGTGCAGGTTATTCTCAGGTTATTGTCGAGGGAGGTTGTATTTCTCATCCTGATCTCCTCGCTGCTGGCATACCCGATAGCATATTTCGGATCGAAGTTCTGGCTTGAGGCTTTTGCAAGCAGGGTCACTGTTAGTCCGGTTATCTATGTGGCGGCCACAATAATTGCACTTGCAATAGGCTGGCTCTCCATCCTTTACCAGACTTTCAAGGCTGCCAGCTACAGCCCTGCCGATGCATTGAGGCTCGAAAAATAAGTATAAGAAGATCAATATTGCAACGTATATGTTAAATGCATTATCTTGGGTATCGGTATTTATATTAATTCCGATATGATGGTATCAAGAATTATAAAAGATGAGATAATCAGAAGTATCCGGCCAGGATTCGTGACAGCATTATTCGATGCAGCACCACAGCAAGAATGGCTCACAAGAAAGAGCTAGATTCGAAATGCAAGAAGGGAGATAAGTATCTTACCCAGCAACAGGCTACAAAGTCAATGCGTTTGAAATGAATGGAGAAGGAAAGTGGGAGCTCTGCC
>JALOMO010000017.1 GCA_025455395.1 Bacteroidales bacterium | reverse complement strand
GACAACCGTTGCCGCCGGTTTTGCAAAGGAGGGAAAGACCTCTTTCATAGGTTCATACGGCGTTTTCGTGTCAGGAAGAAACTGGGATCAGATCAGGACAACCCTCTGCTACAATAACCTCAATGTCAAGATTGCCGGAGCCCATGGCGGGATCTCGGTCGGGCCTGACGGCGCTACACACCAGGCTCTTGAGGAGATTCCCCTTATGTATTACATACCAAATATGACCCTGGTAGTTCCGTGTGACTCAATTGATACAGAGAAGCTTACAAGATATGTTGCTTCACTCAGGGGTCCTGCATATATCAGGTTTGGCCGGGAAGCCACTCCTGTTGTCACAGGTAAGGATACTCCATGTCAGTTCGGAGTGGCAAACGTAATCCGTTTCCGGGAAGCAAAAGAGAATTTTATAGAGGCTTTTGAGATTATACTTTCCTCTGAATACATGAACGAGGGTGAGAGCCTGAGTATCATTTCGTGCGGACCAATGGTTGCAGAAGCCATGCGTGCTGCATGGATATTGAAACAGGAATACGGGATCGAAACAAGGATTATATACATTCACACAATTAAACCACTGGATGTACAGTGTATAGTCAAGGCAGCCGATGAAACCGGGGTCATCCTTACGGTTGAGGAGCAACAAACAGGAGGATTCGGAAACATTATTTCCGGCGCTGTTACACGCGGAAGGGTAATAGGAAAACCACTTGCATTCGACATGATGGGAATCAATGATATGTTTGGAGCATCCGGATCTCCATGGGATTTAATGAAGAAATTCGGATTATCAGCAGAACACATAACCATAAGGGCAAGGGACCTGCTCGATAAATACAGATTACAAACAAAATTCAAATAGATATCATGAAGAGAACAATTGCAATTTTCAGCATGCTGTTCATGCTCATTGCGGCGGCAACAGCACAGAAGGAGAACAAGGGGTATACCGGAGACGTTACAGATGTCGTTACCATTGACAAACTGCCTGATAACGGATTCTACAATAAAATCTGGCAGCCTTACATCGCCCAATGGCAGAAAAACCACTATGTGGTAACATATGGGCTTCAGTTAACGGGCAAGGGTGATATGGGAGATATGTTATGCTCCATTTCAAAGGACGGAGGCAAAACCTGGTCAACTCCAACAATGATCTATAATCACAGGATTCCCAATGGAAGTCGTCAGTATGGATATGCAAACAGTGTTCTGTTCATGCCTGAGGGCGATAAATTCCTCTGGCTTTTCGGGATGAGATGTCCGATTTACTACCGTGACAGTGAAGACAGTGAACTAATTGCATCATTTTCATGTGACGGTGGAATTACATGGCAGCCCGTGGAACTGCAGAACGAGTTCTCATCACCCCTGATCACCAATGCCGGAATTGTCACAATAAATGATAATGGCACAACCAAATATCTTCTTCCTGTTCACCGTAACTCAAAAGACAAGGACCCGCTGGGTGACAGGGAGCAGTTCATTCTGGAAAGCACCAATCTCCTGAACTGGAAGCTGGCTGCTTATATCCCGAGACCGGCTGATGTATGGATCCATGAAGGCAACATTGCAGAGGGAGATAACCCGGGAGAGTTAAAGATTGTAATGCGGACAGCCCAGTATGAAGACAGTGATCTGGCACTGCCGGTACCCAGGGCTTGGTCATCTGTCAGCAAAGACAACGGCAAGACATGGTCAATGGCCGTTGAAGAACCAGCTCTTTATAACACCGCTGCCAAGGGATTCTTCGGGAAGGACTCCAAAGGAAGGCATATCTATGTATATAATGATGGTCCCAAGAGAGAAAGGAGAGGACTCTACTATGTTGTGAAGGAACCCGGAAAAGGATGGTCTGACCCAAGATTGTTCTATTGGGACAACAACCGCAACAGTTATCCAACCCTTATCGAACGAGAACCCGGAGTCTTTCTTTGTGTGTGGGACAGCTCTGATAATCCGGATGTAAAAAGAACCAATATCAGATTTGGAATACTCGATCTGAACAAATACTTCAAATAATAAACAACGACACATACTATTATGACTGGAAAAGAATTACGCGAAGCGTTGAGATCCGGCAAAAGGGTTTATGGAACCATGATTGTCAGTCCTTCACCGCGCTGGATTGATGTCATCAGCCAGCTTGATATTGATTTTGTATTTATTGATACCGAACATATTGCTATTGACAGGCATCAGCTGTCATGGATGTGTCATGGTTATGCAGGCAAGGGTATAGTACCCGTAGTAAGGATCCCGGCACCGGATCCATACCAGGCATGTATGGCAATGGATGCCGGAGCAAAAGGAGTTGTTGCACCTTATGTTGAGACGATTGATGAGGTGCTGCAGCTGAAGGGTGCAGTTAAGACGAGACCCATAAAGGGCAAAAAACTCCTTGATTACCTGAATGGATCAAAACCATTTGAACCTGAACTGAATGAATACATTGAGAAGAACAATCAGAACCACGTTCTGATCATAAACATTGAGAGTCAGGCAGCAATTGACCATCTTGATGAATTGGTCAGGATTCCCGGGCTGGATGCGGTGCTGATTGGTCCCCATGACCTGTCATGCAACCTTGGGGTGCCTGAACAGTATGATCACCCGGTTTTTAAGACAGCCGTTGAGAAAATTCTTAAGACAGCACGCGGTGCCGGTATTGGTGCAGGGATTCATGTGTTTTATAATGACTCTGTTAAGTGGGAGATCGAATGGGCAGGAAAAGGAGCTAACCTTATACTCCATAGCGGTGATATTAACAGATTCTCACAAATCATAAAAGAAGATATCGGTATTTTGAGAGGTGCTCTTGACGGAAATCATGATGAATCCACTCTGAAAATAAATATTTGATCATGCCCCGTTCTTGTCTGAAATCAAAAGGTGTATCATCAGGAAAAGTATTTACTTGTCTAATAATACTGATTTATCCTGTTGTAGCAACAGGTCAGTCCAGCAAGGTTATTGAGGGACTTTCTTTTCATAGCAATATCCTTGCGATGGACAGGCAGTATTCAATATATCTGCCAGCCGGCTATGATGATAACAACCGCAGCTACCCGGTACTGTACCTGTTGCACGGAGGAGGAGGCGATCACTCAACCTGGATACAGTCAGGTGAGGTTCAGGCATTAGCTGATAAAACCATATCAGAAGGCAGGGCTACTCAAATGATAATAGTAATGCCCAATGCAAAGGACAAAATTAAGGGATACTATAACTTTATCAAAGGAGGCTTTAATTATGAGGATTTCTTTTTTAAGGAGCTAATCCCACATATTGAAAAGAACTACAGGGTAAGGACAAAAAGCCGTTTCAGGGCAGTAGCGGGCCAGTCCATGGGTGGAGGCGGGACCATCTTCTATGCCCTTCACCATCCTGATATGTTCTCGGCTGCCGCACCTCTCAGCGCTGTGACGGAAAGCTGGGATAAGATTGATCTGGCTGAGAAACTGCAAAGGAACAATATTGATGGTTTTTCTGAAGAGCAGTTTGAATCATATTACAGATCTTACAGTATCCCGGAGATCCTGTCGGCTGCCGATAGTACAACCATGGATGCAATACGCAAAATCAGATGGTATATAAGCTGCGGTGATGATGATTACTTATTTGAAGGTAACAGCCTGATGCATATTGCCTTCAGAAAGGCTGAGATACCTCATGAATACAGGGTAAAGGAGGGGGCTCATAACTGGAGTTACTGGAGACAGGAACTTCCGGAGGTCCTTACCTTTGTTTCCAAATCATTCACAGAATTCTAATATTGTTAATTACAGCAAATGTAATATGCGATATCTTCTGTTTCTAACATTGATGTTTCTGGCTTGCTGCAAGCATAGTGTGCATGAAGAATCGGGCAGAATTGTGCCTGAGCCGGTTTACTTTAATAATCCCGGTCTGATTACTGATCTGGGGGTGGGATTGTGGGCATGGCCGCTGCCTATGGATTATGATAATGACGGTGACAATGACATGGTTGTATCCTGTCCAGACGTACCGTTTAACGGTATCTGGTTCTTTGAAAATATGTCAGGGCATACGGAAGTGACTCCTGTTTTTGCTCCCCCGGTAAGAATCGGTAATGGAGAAAGACACCTTCAGATTTGCTTCGTCAACGGAGAGCCAAGGGTTATCGGTAAAGGGGTTGAATATCAAAATTTCAGGACAGAAGGATTATCAAACCCCGTTACACTCTTCCCTACTGACAGCCTTGAAAAAGCCTTTACCAGGGTAAGATTCAGCCAGTGGAAATATGTTGACTATGAGGATGACGGCGACCTCGACCTGATTGTCGGTATTGACCATTGGGGTGACTATGGATGGGATAATGCATTTGACAGCCTTGGCAACTGGGTGAATGGGCCGTTGCACGGTTATGTCTTCCTTCTTGAAAACAGAGGGCAGAAGTATGAAAACAGGGGGATGATATCGGCCGGAGGCAAACCTGTTGATGTATATGGAGCTCCCACCCCCTGCATGGATGATTTTGACGGCGATGGTGACCTGGATCTGATATGCGGGGAGTTCACAGACAGGATTACATGGTTTGAGAATTTCGGTACAAGGAATAAGCCTGAGTTTGCAGAAGGCAGGTTCATGTCAAATGAGGATGGCATTATCACAATGGACCTGCAGATGATAATCCCGGTATCCCTCGACTGGGACAAGGATGGTGACATTGACCTGATTGTTGGTGATGAGGACGGAAGGGTCGCTTTTATTGAGAACAGGGGAGAGGTAAAGGATAACATGCCATCGTTCAGCAATCCTGTCTACTTCAGGCAAAATGCAGACCTTCTGAAGTTCGGTGCCCTGGTCACTCCCTTCAGCGTAGACTGGGACGATGATGGTGATGAGGATCTTCTCTGTGGTAATACTGCGGGTCAGATTGCTTTTATCGAGAATCTCGATGGCGGTAACCCTCCTTCATGGGCTCAACCGGTGATCCTGACAATAGAAGGTGAACCTGTGAGGATTATGGCCGGGACGAATGGATCAATTCAGGGACCTGCTGAGAGAAAATGGGGCTATACGGTATTGACTGCGGCAGACTGGGATGGAGACGGATTGAAAGATATTATTGTGAATTCAATATGGGGGAAAGTAATATGGTTCAGAAATAACGGAGTAAAGGGATCTCCCTCTATTGAACCTGCCCGAGCGGTGACTGTAGCCTGGAATGGTGATCCGCCTCATCCGGTCTGGAACTGGTGGAAACCTGAAGCAACGGAACTTGTTACCCAGTGGCGGACAACACCATACGCCACAGACTGGAACCATGACGGTATGACTGATCTGGTCATGCTCGATCATGAAGGCTACCTCTCATTCTTTGAGAGGTTCATGGCTGACGGAGAAATGATGTTAAAACCAGGCCGGCGAATCTTCCATGGCACCAACGGCTCCTCATTTGATCAGAAGAATGTTGTCGCTGACACTGCCTCAGGCCCGCTGAGACTCAACTACCGGGAGGCAGGCGCAAGTGGGAGGCGTAAATTCTGTTTTGCCGACTGGGATGGAGATGGTGATGCTGATCTACTGGTTAACAGCGAGAATATTGCATGGTTCGAAAATACAGGATCGGACGACGTAAAAGTCTCCTTTAAATTCAGGGGCAATCTGTCAGGGACAAAGCTGGCAGGTCACACCACCTCACCCACAATAGTTGACTGGGACCATGATGGCGTGACTGACCTGCTCACAGGTGCGGAAGATGGCCATTTTTACCTGATCAGAAGCAACAGGAAATAAAAGGAGAATGCAGACAGCTGATTATATCGTATTCATTGTTTACCTGGCAGGTGTTACACTTTTCGGTATGACCTTCTTCAGGAAGTCAAAGACAGCCTCACAATTCACCCTGGGTAACCAGTCAATACCCGGATGGGTGGTGATGATGTCCATCTTTGCAACATATGTCAGCAGCATTTCTTATCTCGCACTGCCTGGCAGTTCATTCATGTCAGACTGGAACGCATTTGTCTTCAGCCTTTCAATTCCTTTGGCCGCTCTTGTGGCGGTGAAGTTCTTCGTTCCCCTCTATCGTAAGATCAACAGCCCGTCAGCATATACATATCTTGAGCAGCGCTTCGGGCCATGGGCAAGAATTTATGCCTCGGCAAGCTACTTCCTGACACAGCTGATGCGGATAGGAACAATACTCTATCTGCTATCTCTGACTGTTCACACAATTTTCGGCTGGGACATAAGGCTGGTGATAATCATAACAGGACTCATCGTAATGGTTTACTCCACACTTGGAGGTATTCAGGCTGTGGTATGGACTGATGCTATACAGGGGCTTGTGTTAATAGCAGGTGCAGTTGTTGCGGTGATTGTGATACTTACTGGTATGCCTGAAGGACCGGGTCAGGTATTTCGTATAGCAGCGGAAAACAACAAGTTCAGCCTGGGTAGTTTTAGTGCCGGATTGTCTGAACAGACATTTTGGGTGGTACTGGTCTATGGACTCTTCATCAACCTGCAGAACTTCGGCATTGACCAGAACTATGTTCAGCGCTATATCGCCGCCCGCACTGACACGGAGGCCGGGAAGGCAGCCTTCAGAGGAGGAATGCTCTATATCCCTGTATCATTGCTCTTTCTCTTTATCGGTACTGCCCTGTTTGCCTTTTACCATTCAGGCGCAGCTGAACTGCCGGCCCAGCTTACATCCCAGGGCAGAGGTGATGGCGTGTTTCCCTATTTCATTGTCAATCAGCTTCCTGTAGGACTTACAGGATTGCTTATATCATCCATATTCGCTGCCGGTATGAGTACCATTTCGACCAGCTATAACAGCTCTGCCACAGTCTTTCTGACCGACTATTATCAACGCTTCTTCAGCAAGACTGTATCTGAAAGAGAGGCAATGAGGGTGCTTTATATCTCTTCGCTGGTAATAAGCCTGTGCGGCATTGTGATTGCCATTGCCATGATCAATGTCAGAAGCGTACTCGATACCTGGTGGAAGCTTGCATCTGTCTTCAGTGGCGGAATGCTGGGGCTTTTCCTTCTTGGAATTACCACTAAGCGTAAAAACACTGCGGGCGCAATTATCGGAGTAATCATTGGCATCAGCATAATTATGTGGATGAGTCTTTCAGGGATCAGATCGGGAAGCATGGGAGAGATACCCAGGTTCCACACCTACCTCACCATCGTGTTTGGTACTTCTGCCATATTTCTGACAGGATTCCTATTTACTATAATCATGAAGAATAACAATTCAAACCTTAAAAAGAATGGCTGACAGATTGATTGGCAGATTGCCTAAAATTGGGATCCGTCCTGTTATTGACGGCAGGGAGAAAGGCATACGTGAATCCCTCGAGGAACAGACTATCAGTATGGCTAAGAGAGCCGCGCTACTTATAGAGTCGAATCTTAGGTTCGCATCGGGTGAGAAGGTTGAATGCGTAATACCTTCAACAACGATCGGAGGTGTGGCCGATGCCGCTGCCTGTGCCGATCTGTTTAACAGGGAGGGAGTGGGCGTGTCTCTGACAGTCACACCGTGCTGGTGTTATGGAACAGAGGTGATGGATACCGACCCTATGTTACCGAAGGCTATTTGGGGGTTTAACGGCAGCGAGCGACCCGGGGCAGTATACCTGGCTGCAGCCCTTGCCGGATATACTCAAAAAGGATTACCCACATTTGGTATATATGGTCGTCATGTACAGGATGCAGATGATAACACTATCCCTGAAGATGTCCAGGAGAAAATACTTCGTTTTGTGAAAGCTGCACTGGCTGTTGCCATCATGAAGGGGAAAACATATCTTTCAATTGGCTATACTTCAATGGGGATTGCAGGCTCAATGGTTAATCCGGATTTCTTCCAGGATTATCTTGACATGAGGACGGAGTTTGTTGATATGTCTGAGATTATTCGCCGCGTTGAGCAAGGAATTTTTGATCAGGATGAATTCATCAAAGCCCTTGAATGGGTTAAAAAGTACTGCCAAGAGGGCCCCGATTTGAACAAGAAGGTGTCTGATCGCAAACGTAAGGATTGGGAATGGGAAATGGTTGTTAAAATGACACTGATTTCAAGGGACCTTATGATCGGTAACCCGAAGCTTGAAGAAATGGGATTCGGTGAAGAAGCGCGTGGCAGAAACGCTTTAGCCGCAGGCTTCCAGGGTCAGCGTCATTGGACTGATCATTTTCCCAATGCTGACTTTACGGAGGCCATACTTAATTCATCGTTTGACTGGAACGGCATCAGGGAGGCATTTGTATTTGCCACTGAAAATGACAGCCTGAACGGTGTCTCAATGCTGTTCGGACATCTACTGACCAACACCGCCCAGATATTCTCTGACGTAAGAACATACTGGAGTCCTGAATCTGTCAGACGTGTCACTGGCAAAGAGGTTAAAGGGCTTGCGTCAGATGGCTTCATCCACCTAATCAACAGCGGCTCAACAACCCTCGATGCTACTGCAATGCAACGCGACAGTGCAGGCAACCCGGTGATGAAACCATTCTGGGAGATAACTGAAGAGGAGGTAAACAAATGCCTTTCACAGACACATTGGTGCCCTGCCAACCTGGAATACTTCCGCGGAGGTGGATTCTCCTCGCAGTTTAAAACAGCAGGACAGATGCCGGTGACTATGTCAAGACTCAATCTCGTAAAAGGACTGGGACCTGTGCTCCAAATTGCCGAAGGATGGACAATTGAACTTGATGAGAATGTACATGGAACTCTCGACAAACGAACGGATCCCACATGGCCGACGACCTGGTTTGTGCCTCGCACAAACGGGACCGGTCATTTCAGAGATGTATATTCGGTTATGTCTGCATGGGGTGCCAATCATGGCGCAATATCCCACGGACATATCGGAGCTGACCTGATTACACTGGCATCCATTCTCAGAATACCTGTATGCATGCATAATGTGCCTGATGAACATATTTTTCGTCCAAGTGCATGGAATTCTTTCGGGGGTGAGAATTTCAGTGCAGATATTTTAGCATGTAAAACATATGGTCCCTTATATTAAATTTGTCCACTGGTTACAAGAGGACAAATCATAAGTGGCTCAAAAGAACTACATAACATTTCATGATGCGTTAAAGAGCGGCGCCCCTGCCGCTTTTGCATCAATGGTGAAGCCGCTGGGTTCGGCATGCAACCTGAACTGCTCATATTGCTACTACCTCGACAAGGCGCCGACCATCTATGAGAACCGTCAGCCCCTGATGCCTCTGAATGTGCTGGAAGAGTATACACGCCAATACATTCAGGCCAACGAGGTGCCAGAGGTGACATTTGTATGGCATGGGGGTGAGCCACTGATGGCCGGGATAGAGTATTATAAAAAAGCGATAGAATTTCAGCGGAAGTATGCATCGGGCAAGGCAATAGTAAACTCTCTCCAGACCAACGGACTGTTGGTGAACAGTGACTGGGCCAGGTTTTTTCATAACAATAAGTTCCTCATCGGACTCTCTGTTGACGGACCTCGTGATATTCATGACGCCTACCGGGTGAACAAGGCTGGACGTCCTTCCTTTGATAAGGTCATGGCAGCTGTCAGCCTGATGAAACAATACGGTGTTGAGTACAATACTCTGAGTGTTGTGACCAACCTCAGCGAAGGCAGAGGCGCGGAGATATACCGCTTTCTGAAGTCGATCGGAAGCCGGTTCATGCAGTTTCTTCCGGTTGTTGAACATATCATTCCGGGCGATGACAACAGGAGACCGGTGATTGCGAGACCTGGAACGAAAGGTTCAGCCATGGCTCCATGGAGCGTCTCTGCCCCCGGCTACGGCAGGTTCATGACCGATATCTTTGATGAGTGGGTTGTCAGGGATGTGGGAGAGTATTTCGTTCAGGCCTTTGACATGACCCTTGCCCAATGGGTAGGGGCAAAACCCGGACTTTGTATTTACTCGGAGACATGCGGCGACGCACTTGTTGTTGAACATAACGGTGATGTGTACTCATGCGATCATTTTGTCTATCCTGAGTATAAGTTAGGCAATATACTTGAGACCGATCTGTCACTGCTTTACCAGAGCCCGAAGCAGTTTGAATTTGGTGTCAACAAGAGGAACACTCTGCCTCGCTACTGCATGAGGTGCAAATATTACTTCGCCTGCAGGGGTGAGTGTCCGAAGCACAGGTTCATGAAGACTGAGAGCGGTGAACCGGGACTTAATGCACTCTGCGAAGGATTCAAGCACTACTTTCAGCATGTTGAACCCTATATGGAATACATGGCTATGCTTCTTGCCCAGAAACGGGCCCCGGCTCTTGTCATGCAATGGGCCAGGGAGAGAATCAGCAGGAATGTGAAGGGTGCCTGAAGCAGGTGATGATGTGATCATTCACAATGCCTGCTGCCTGCATAAAGGCATAGACTATTGTCGAGCCAACGAAGGTAAATCCCCTTTTCTTCAGGTCCTTGCTAATGGTGTCTGATAGCGGTGTGCGTGCCGGCAGTTCGCTGAGACTCTTCCAGTGGTTGACTATCGGTTTTCCATTCGTAAACCGCCATATATAGTTGTCAAAGCTGCCGAATTCATGTTGAATTCTGAGGAATGCCCTGGCGTTGGTTACGGCTGACCGTATCTTCAGCCTGTTACGTATTATGCCTTCGTCATTGAGAAGTTCTCCGATCTTACTGTCATCAAAAGATGCCACCCTGACCGGGTCAAATCCTTCAAATGCTCTCCTGTATCCTTCCCTTCTGTGGAGTATGGTCTTCCAGCTGAGCCCTGCCTGGGCTCCATCAAGGACGATATGTTCAAACCACCTGATATCATCATGTACAGGTATGCCCCATTCATTATCATGATAACGGATCATGAGTGCATCACCTGAGGGCCACTCGCAACTCTTTTCAGCCATAGCTATCTGAGACCAAACCTGTATGATAATTTGATGAGAAAGACGTTGTATGGTCTTCTGGCGGTAAGCAGTTCATGGACTTGATCACTCATATCGAAATACCCGTCACCGGTATAGTAGTCGCGGGTCTGTGACCATACAAGGTATGCAGTTGAACCGGGAAGGAATTCCCACCGAACAACCAGGTTACTCAGAAACTCGCTCACGGTGAAATCGGGTTTTTCAAAACTGTAGTCAAAAGAGCCGTCAATATCTTCATCAACCTGATAGCTGCCGTTCTCTTCATCAAATATTATCTCATTCTCATTGTATGGATGAAACCTGTCAGTGAAAACGGCAGCATTGGGGTCAGTAATGTATTTGAAATCAGTATATGATCCTGATCCGAAGAAGGGCTGGCCCCAGTACTGAATTGTAAGGTCGGGAGTGATGCTATAATCAATCCTGATAGATATACTCAGTATTTCCTGATCTATTGATCCGAAAATATATCGAGGATCATCAGAGTCTCCGTCATTTTCTGTGGTTTCTACATACTGCATTATATTCCTCGACTTGCTCCACTCCGGTTCGGCACTCAGGGTAAGTGTGTTGAAGGGCCTGTAGCTAAGTTCAACTCCCAGCTCGTATTCTTCATAGTAGTTTTCAAATCCCCAACCATAGCGAAGATCGAGCTCCGCCACGAGTCTTTTTCGTTCGCTTGTACTTACACCTCCATAAAACCTGGCTGTTCCAGGCATCAGCATTGAGGGTCCGCCGCGAAGAAGGAGATTGTCTCTTTCACGGCTGTTTACTCCTCCTCCGAAGTATGTATTCCAAAGATTCTTATACCCTGCCTGCCAGGAGAATTCATCTCCAATCAGCAGTGTGTTTCCGCCGAAATCAGCTACATGGATAACATTGGTACCGAATGACATGCGGTTAAATATGCTGAAGGGTTTATTTATGCTGTAGCTTATGACGCCGACGCCAAGGAACTGGTCGGCGACCCTCATATATCCAAGGTCGTTAAGCTCAAATCCGGGGGACTTCCAGGAAGCGAGATAGAGCAGGTTAAGATTGCCACCGATCTTTCCGGCCACGAGGTTACCTCCGTAGCCGCTTAGTGTTGTCCTGTTAGGGTCATATTCCACATAGTCTGCATCGGGTCTGACATAATTATGTACAGGAGACCGCTGGGTCCGTGCAATGTCATTTTCATTTCCGGTGATGTTACTGAAGGCAGTACGGATCTGAAGCATATAATTCATATCCTTGAAATACTGAGTGAAGTCCAACCCTGCTGCTGTTGCTGACTTATGAAAATAATCTTCAGTCTCCTCATCGAGTGACCTGATCGTGCTGGTCATCATACCCCCGATAATTGTCTTTCCTCCCTTGAAATCTTTCTGTACCCTACCCACAGCATAGTTGGCAAAGGGTTCGGCCTTGACATATGATGTTTCGCCGGTTTCCTCATTGAAAATCTTTGTGTTTACCTCTGAGGTCATAGCATCAATCGCACCTACTGAGAGTCCGGAGCCGGATTTGCCGGTCAGCTTTGCAGCACCTAGGATAGGGATGAATGCAGGAGTATAGGCATATTCAGACTCATCGGGGTTGGCGGGGTGTCTGGGGCTGCGGCCGATTCTCCTCGAGTAGAAGAGATTATCATTACCCACATCGCCGTCACCGATACCCAGTCCGAAACTTGTGATATTTTTTCCTTCAATAAAGAATGGTCTCTTCTCCCGGAAGTAAGATTCAAAGGCTGTAAGGTTCACTTCCGAGGGGTCAGCCTCAACCTGGCCGAAATCAGGATTAAGGGTAAGGCTCATGATCATATTGTTTGTGATGCCTATTTTGGCATCGAGGCCGGCATTGACCTTGAAATCAGATCCGTCGAGCCAAGGGTTGCCTTCTTCGGCCTCATAGGTTTCAAGTTTTGCCACTCCGTAGGGAGTGATGTCGAAGAGAGTACGCGGCTTTATATTGCTCAGGCCATTCATCAGTCCGGCATTATGAACAAGCCCGGAAGCATTTCTGGCTATTGGCTGCCAGAGATCGGTCTCATCGTGCCGGTAAATTTCCCTTATTACTTCGAGCCCCCAGACCTGGTTTTCACTTGCTGAGAAGCGCAGCTGCGTAAGAGGGATTCGCATTTCGGCTGCCCATCCCCAGTCATAAATGGCTGTTTTAACATACCAGATCGGGTCAAAGGTCTCGTCCTCATTCATGCCGTCATCGGTCCAGATGAGATCGCCTTTGACACCTGCAGCACTGACGCCGAAGCCAAAGGCAGTGCGCTGGTCGAAATATGAATCGAGGGCAACCATCACTGCATCGCCATCTGTGTCATCACGGCGGGTCATCCTCGAGACAATGCTGTCAGGGGCATTGTCATATGCCTTTATGGCTATGTAGATATCGGAGTCATCATAGAGAATCTTGAATTCGGTCTTCTGACGCACCGGGGCTCCTTCAGCGGGTTCGAACTGGAAGAAGTCTCCACCCCATTCACCGGCGCTCCAGGCTTCATCATCAAGCTGTCCGTTAATAACCGGAGGGGTGCTTATCCGAAAGGTTGTATAGCTTTTCTTTTCATAATCCTGGCTCTGTAACCAGAGAGGCAGGCACAAAAATAATAACAGCAGGACTTTTTTCATGGCAAGGTGCTTTCCGGTATAAGTTATTTCAGGTAATGCAAATTTATAGAAATATAATTCAGAGCAGAGCGTTAAAAGTTCTTATAAAAAATGAGCGGGAACAAATTATTCCCGCTCGTCCGGACCTCTGCATTTTGGTCTCTACCGCAGTCCGAACCTGTATGTGAACTTAATCAGGAAAGTGTCATACGGTTTGTTGGTCGAGAAAAGATTTGACATGTTCTGGCTCATAGAGAACTCCCCGGTGTTGTCAAAATACCCCCTGTTCTGTGACCAGACTACATATATGATGGAACCAGGGCGGTACTCCCAGCGTACAACCAGGTTCGAAAGAAATTCATCAAAGTTACCATCGGGGTTACTAAAGCTATAGTCGGTTGTACCATCGGTGTTTTCATCTATGTAATAGCGGTTCTCACTATCGTTGAAGCTGATCTGGTCATCTGAGTAAGTATGAAAACGGTTTGTGAAAGCATCGGCTTTCGGATCTGTTACCATCTTGTATTCACTGTAATCCATTGCTGCCAGGAAGGGCTGACCCCAGTATTGTATGGTAAGTTCGGGTGTGATATTATAATTTAATCTCAATGACATATTGAGGATCTGTTGGTTGATAGTGGCAAGAATATAACGATCATCATCGCCGTATGATTTTCTGGTTACATACTGAAGCACATTGTACCGGTTGGAGATTGAGGGTGAGAGGCTAATATAGAATGACTGACCCGGTTTGGCTGTCAGTTCCAATCCGGCATTGATTGACCTTGAAGAGTTTTCCGCCCCGGTATTTATGTTTCCGAAGAAATCCATTGACAGCTTCTTTGAAGAGTTTGTACCGATATTTAAAAAGACATTGGTATTCGAAGGAAGGTACATTGCCGGTCCGCCTCGGAGTTTTGTGTTATCGGTTGATTCACTGTTAATGTTTCCTCCTATATTCAGGGTCCAGAGGTTTTTAAACTGTGTAAAGAGGCTCAGGTTGCCTCCGGTGTTAAGGAAGGTGCCGCCCCAGTCCCAGAAGTTCCACTGGTTGCCATTGAATCTGATCCTGCGGAAAATGCTGAAAGGCTTATCTATTATATATGCCGACCAGAAGATGGCAGTCAGTTCATCTGCGCTCTGCATGAATCCGAGGTCATTGATATCAAATCCGGGTGATTTCCATAACCCGAAAGCTGCAAAATTCCAGTGGCCGCCGACCTTCCCGAATTGAATGTTTCCTCCGTGTCCGTTGAGTGATGTACGGGTCGGGTCGACTTCAACATAGTCAGCGTCGGGTCTCTGATAATAATGTGCAGATGAATACTGAAGGGCTTCAATTGCCTCGGTGCTGCCTGTAAGGTTACTTACAGCGGCGGAGGTGGAAAGCATCCACTCACGTTCTTTTCCGAAGAAACGTGTGAAATCTATTCCGGCGGTGTTGGCGTTTGTCACCAGTCCGTTAATACCTGTTCCGTCAAGGAAGCGGTGAGTGTTGGTGAACGCGCCTCCAATGACTGTTTTACCGCCCCCGTAGTCTTTCATGACCCTTGTGACAAGATAGTTTGTCAGTGGTTCAACTGTCTGGTAGCTTCTTTCTCCCAAGGAGTCAATCTCTGCTTTTGCCTCAGCTGTCACGGCCTCGAGGATGCCAACCGAGAGTCCGTCAGATGTCTTACCGGTTATTTTTGCTGCGCTGATTATTGGCGTATTACGGGGCGACGAGGCAAATTCATTTTCCTCAGTATCAGCATAGAGATGAGGGCTGCGGCCTATTCTCCTGGAATAAAACAGGTTATCATTGCCGATATCGCCGTCGCCGATGCCTACTTTAAAGCTGGTTATGCTCTTTCCCTCAATGAAGAACGGTCTCTTCTCCTCGAAGAAGGTCTCATAGGCAGTGAGATTGACCTCTGACGGGTCGGCTTCAACCTGGCCAAAGTCGGGGTTGATTGTAAGGTCAAGAGTCATGTTGTTTGTTATCCCGATCTTGGCATCGAGTCCGACGTTTCCCTTAAGGTCTGATCCGCCTGCAAACGGATTGCCCTCTTCCTCTTCGTATCTTTCATAACTTCCCACTGCAAAGGGTGTGATGTCAGCCTGTTTACGTGGTTTGATACCCTGCAGGCCACTGATCTCACCGAAATTATGAACCAGACCTGATGAATTGCGGTCGATGAACTGCCATGTTGAGAATTCCTGATTCCGGTACAAGTTTCTTACCACTTCCATCCCCCAGATTCCGCCGTCTGAGATTCTGAATCTAAGCTGTGTAAGGGGTATTTTTATCTCGGCAGCCCAGCCCCAGTCATACATTTCTGCCTTTGTGAACCAGATCGGGTCCCAGGTGTCATCCTCGTTCTGACCGTCGTTTGACCAGATGAAGTCGTTTTTTACGCCGGCAGCATTTACGATAAATGTAAATCCTGTCCGGAGGTCATGATAGCTGTCAAATGATACTCCGACAAAGTCGCCGTCGGCATTATCGCGTCGTGAGATTCGTCTGCTGATGCTGTCAGGTGCTGTGTCCCATGCTTTAATGGCGACATAAATATTGTTTTCGTCAAAGAGAACTTTGAACTCTGTTTTCTGGGAGACGGGGCCGCCGTTGACAGGTTCAAACTGAATGAAATCGCCCTCCCAGGGGATAGTCTGCCAGCTCTCGTCATCTATCACCCCGTCAATAACCGGGGGAGATGTGATGAATGTTGCTCTGTAGTTTTTTTTCTCTCCTGGAGTCTGCGCACTGAGAAAAGTGCATAGAAATGCCAAAAGGGCAATGAATAAGGTTCTTTTCATGGCGGTAGGTGTAAAAGTCCAAAATGCAAATACGTATAAAGACCGGCAAAAGGGGCTGGTTGCTGCATCCGGCACTGTATTTTTTTGGGGGAGACTGAAAAGTGACAGACAGTCATGTTATTAGTCTTCAGTCCTCAGTCTCCAGTCCTCAGTCTTCAGTCCACAGTTATGTTGGAGACTGCAGACTGCAGACTGCTGACTGAGAAATAGGCCATTAAGTATTGTGGCCGGCAGTGGCGAAGGCTAGAAGAATTCCCAGCTGTGGCCAGTGTGGGAGAGAAATTTAAACAGTCCCTCGCGTGGGATGATTAACGAGGCTGTGTTGGTGTTAGGATGAAAGGAGAGACGCTCATGATTAAGCAGAGACCTGTCGATGAAAAGGTGGACATGGTGTGTATGGTCATTTATGAGGCCGAAGGGTGATACGGAACCGGGGGTCACACCTAGGTACTGCATAAGTCTCCTGTCGGAGGCAAACGAGAGTTTACCCTGGTGCAGTTTCTGTTCCAGTTCTTTGATATTCAGATGAAAGTCATAATAGAGTATCACAAGATAGTGCCTGTCACCCTTGTGGTTGCGGAAGAAGATGTTTTTACAATGACCTGACTCGATGGGGGCCCAGTATTTCATTGCCTCCTCAACAGTGGCTACAGGCGGGTGTTCATGATACTCAAAGGGTATCTGAAGGTCATTAAGCAGAGCATATAGTTCTGCCGGACCTCTCATTTACTGGTTTGAGGTTTTGGGCAGTACCTGAACTGCATTTCAAGCAGAATAGCCAGGTCTTCGCCGGCATCGTGCAGGTCGGTATCCTCAGTGTCATAATACCATTCCACTTCAACCGGAACGCCAGTATTCATAAGTTCTTTCAGTCTGAATATGATATCATAAAGAAACTTGGCTGAGGAGGAATTAAAGTAGTCGAAGTCAAATTTAAACAGCAAAGGATTCTTATGATGGTATGGATTATTGACAGAGACTTCAGTCACATATTTATCCATCCACTCTAAAACAGGGTAGTATGTGCTACGTACATCTTCCGGGGCAGATCTTCCTGATAAAACAAACCTGTTTTCATCAGGACTGAGGTAGATCTCCGGTGAGCTTGAAGTGCCCTTGTGTATATAGCTGTTCATGATTAGGCTTTTCTGCAAATTTGCAATATTTTTAATGATTCACAACAAATGTTCTGAATATGTCAGAGCAGTGAGGCATTGTCATCCTCCGGATGATATCCTGTGTCATCGGTGAGGTTGCTGTTTCTTGAAGCAGCAACGGCGAGTGTGTCACAGCGTTCATTTTCAGGGTTGTTATTATGTCCTTTGATCCAGATGAGCGTCACTTTATGGCGCCTGTAGACGTTCAGAAAGCGGATCCAGAGGTCAGGGTTTTTCTTTTTTGCAAAATGTTTTTTTTCCCATCCAAACAGCCATCCCTGATTGACCGCATTGACAAGGTATTGCGAGTCGGTATGCAGCTTTACGTCTGTTCCAGGTTTTTTCAGTGCCTCCAGGCCTTTGATTGCTGCCAGGAGTTCCATCCTGTTATTGGTTGTCAGCCTGAACCCTTCAGAGAGCTCCTTCCTGTGGCGTCCGGAAATAAGCACCACGCCGTAGCCACCCGGGCCGGGGTTACCGCTGCAGGCTCCGTCAGTATAGATGGTGACCTCATGAGCCATGAGGCAGGTTTATACCGGTGTTATTAATAAATAGTCTGACGGCTATTGCTATCAGGATAATGCCGAAGAACTTCTTCAGTATATGCAACCAGGTAGGGCCGAGCCATCTCTCAATTGTTGATGTCATCCTCAGGACGATGTAGACAATAATCATGTTGAGGAGCAGGGCGACAAGAATATTGACAGGCTCATACTCTGCTCTTAATGAGAGAATAGTGGTGATTGATCCTGCACCGGCGATAAGAGGGAATGCGATTGGAACAATTGTTCCTCCGCCAGGAGAGTCATGTTTGAAAAATTCTGCTCCGAGGACCATCTCCATACCGAGAAGAAAGATGATAAAAGAACCGGCGATGGCGAAAGAGCTGGCGTCGATACCGAATAATCCCAGCAGTTTTTCGCCGAAGACCAGAAAGGCAAGGAAGATCCCAAGTGATACCAGGGTGGCCTTACCGGCATTGACGTTGCCTGTTTTAGCCTTGATATTCAGTATTATAGGGATAGAGCCGGGGATGTCGATGATTGCAAACAGGACCATGAATGTGGCCACTATCTCAATAAGGTCGAAGTTCATTTGTGAAAATTTTTGCAAAGGTAGTAAAAGGAGGGGCAAGGAGCAAGCTTCGCCCACCGTATCCGCCAACTGGCGGAGAAGGTGGGGAGAGCGGGGAGCGAAGGGGGAATGGGAGAAGAGGAGAATGGGAGAAGAGGAGAAGGGGAGAAGAGGAGAAGGGGAGAAGACTGCAAGACCGCAAGACCGCAAGACTGCAGGACCGCAGGACTGCAGGACCGCAGGACTGCAAGACAAAAAAAAGGGCCACTGCATGAGCGACCCTTTTAGTATTGAGAAGCAGGCTTATATTACTGCCTGATATCCATCTCTTTCAGAAGGTGACCGGCACCTGAATAGATGTCAATGACCCATAATACATAGCGGATGTCGACATTGATACATCTCTGCAGGTCAGGTTCGAAGGCGATGTTGCCTGTCATAGCTTCCCAGTTGCCGTCAAAGGCGAGACCAATGAGCTCGCCGTTGCCGTTGATGACCGGGCTGCCCGAGTTACCACCGGTGATGTCATTGTCTGTGATGAAGCATACCGGCATATAACCTTCCGGTGCAGCATACCTGCCGAACTCTTTCTTGTTGTTTAGTTCGATCAGTCGCCCGGGCAGGTCAAACTCATAGTCGCCCTCCTTGTACTTCTGGATTACACCGTCAAGAGTCGTGTACCAGTTGTAATGAACTGCGTCATAAGGGTAGTAATCAAGCACTTTGCCATAGGTCAACCTCATAGTGAAGTTGGCATCCGGATACTGTGTCTTGTCAGGGGCATACTCCATCACCCCAGCCAGGTATGTACGCTGTCCCTTTGTAAGGTCTGCGCTGAAACCGGCAAGATCTTTCTGAAGTGTTGTACCAAGTGCTGAGATTGATTTTGCTACTATGAATGCAGGATCTTTTGAAAGCACCTTGATGTCAGGTTTTGCAAGGAAAGCCTTGAATTTATCGGGGGTGGTGAAGATGGACTTCGTGAACATGTCATCAACGAATACATCAACGTTTCCTTTGAACTTCTTGTCGATAGTCGCATAGAAGTCGGGCCAGTATTTCGGATCGATGTCAGCCTTGTAGAGCCTGATCATAGCCCTGGTCATCTTTCTGTCGGTCGGATAGTTGTAATCGCCATAGAAGTTATCCATGTTCTTTAACATCCTGCCGGTAATATCAGCAACCTTGTCTGCTTCACCTTTTGTCAGAGCCTCTTCCAGTGCTGTCATCTGTGAAGCAAAGGCGATCATCTCGCATGAACCCCTGAAGGTCTCGTTGAGGTACTGCTGAACGTTGTATTTTTCTGCCCTGTTCTTAACGGCATTCTCAATGAGTGAGAGGGCATTGCCGTACTTTTCGGTACGTGCGGCGTCAGCCTTCACCCATTTCATGAACTCAGCCTCGAAGGCTGCCTTCTTTGAGGCTGTGCGCAGTCTTTCAAGACCTTCGTTCTGTCCGATCGAGAACTTCCAGTAGTTTGATGAACCGGCATATTTTGATGAGTACTGGATATTGACTTTCGGGTCGGCCATCATATCTTCCATCCATATCTCCTGGCGTGCATCGCGGATCTTGATCCTGTTGGCATTGGTGATCTTCATTGCCTCGTCAACCTCGTATGAGGTCATATACCTGGTGGTACCACCCGGGTAGCCCATCACCATGGCGAAGTCATTTTTCTGAAGGGGTTTGATTGATATCGGAAGGTAGTGCTTTGGTTTTAGAGGGACATTATCTGCCGAGTACTGTGCAGGTTTGCCGTCGGGGCCCATGTAGACCCTGAATACGCTGAAGTCGCCTGTATGACGTGGCCACATCCAGTTATCGGTATCGTGACCATACTTGCCAATTGAGTTAGGCGGAGTGCCAACGAGTCTTACGTCACTGTAGATCTCGTACACGAGGAGGAAGTACTGGTTACCGCCATAGAAGGGTTGGACCTGTGCGCGGTAGTGGTTACCCTTGGTTGCCTCAGCAGTGATGACAGCATTCTCAGCCATAAGCGCCTCACGCCTTTCTGCTTCTGTCATAGCAGGAGTTACTTTGGAAAGCATTCTTGCTGTCATATCTTCTATGCGGACAAGGAAGCTGACGCTGAGGCCCGGGTTTGAAAGCTCCTCTGCGCGTGTCATTGCCCAGAAGCCGTTGTTGAGGTAGTCGTGCTCAACGGTACTGTGATTCTGTATCTGACCGTAACCGCAATGGTGGTTTGTAAGCAGAAGGCCTTCAGCTGATACTATCTCAGCGGTGCATCCGCCGCCGAAAATAACGATGGCATCTTTCAGGCTTGCCTGGTTGATGCTGTAGATATCCTCGGCTGTAAGTTTCAGCCCCATTTCGGTCATGGTGCCGATATTCAGTTTCTCGAGTAAGGGAAGGATCCACATCCCTTCATCAGCCTTTGCCCTTGAGCCGGCGAAGGTGATAAGGATGATAATTGTTGCAATTAGTTTTCTCATGAGATATAAGTTGATTGTTTTCAGCAAAGGGCCAAAGATATTAATTTAGTTATTGCGGAATGATGACTTTAACATTTTATAAGAAACGGAGTTCGGACTGCATCTCTCTAAGATTAAATGTTAGGCGGTGGTAGGGTGAGATGCCGTGGTCGATTATTGCTTTACGGTGTTCAGGGGTTGGGTAGCCTTTATTATGACGCCAGCCATATTGCGGGAAAAGTGTATCGAGTTCTTCCATGAAGCGGTCACGTTCTGTTTTGGCGAGTATAGAGGCTGCAGCGACAGAGAGGTATGTGGCGTCGCCGCGGACTATTGTGTGATGGGGTATGTTGCCATAAGGATAGAATCTGTTACCGTCTATAAGGAGGTGCTGAGGCTGAGGGATCAGTCTGCAGATAGCCCGGTGCATGGCTGTTATTGAAGCCCTGAGGATATTCATTGCGTCTATCTCGCTGTTGGTGCATGAGGCTACCTCCCAGGCTATTGCATCGGAGATGATCTCATGGCGGAGTTTTTCGCGTTGCAGGGGGGTAAGTTTTTTGGAGTCATTGAGGGCATTATTACGGTAGTCTTTGGGCAGTATGACAGCGGCAGCGAAGACGGGTCCGGCGAGACATCCTCTGCCTGCCTCGTCGCAGCCGGCCTCTGCAAGGGTGGGGTGGTAGTATTGTTTAAGCATCATGAATTGGGTTTAATGCACTGGTGATGCAGTCCCACATTTTTTTTGCGGCGTTGTCCCATGAGTATCGCTGGGAGTTTAAGATGCCTTGTTCAGATAGGTGGCGGCGCAGCGCCTCGTCTGTGGCGAGGCGGGCCATAGCCCCGGCTATGGCCTCTGCGCCGGCGGGGCCGGCGCAGAGCGCTGCGCCGCCACTTACCTCCGGCAGTGACGAGGTGTCAGACAGGATACACGGCGTGCCGCATCGCTGCGCCTCTACCACCGGTATGCCAAAACCCTCGAGCCACGGAACGAATACAAGAGCCTCAGCCGCACCGTAAAGCCTTCGCAAGACATCACGCCCCACAGAACCGGTAAATATTATATCCTGACTGTAAGGTGAATCCTCAATTGCACGGTCGATAGCCCCCGTGAGGTATAACCTCCTGCCTGCAAGCAACAGCCTGTGTTCATTCCTGCTCTCCCTCCTGAAGATATCGTAAGCCTTTATCACCGTCTCGACATTCTTCCTCGGCGAAAAGTTGCTGACGAAAAGAAAATAAGGCCTGCCACCACAATATTCCTTCCTCGTCTCCTCTGCCTCACCCGGCAGCGGCGGCGAAAAGATATCTGCCACACCGTTGGGAACAACATCAATCTTTTTGCGGTCGATACCATAAATACGCGAAATGTCTCCGGCAGAGAAATCCGACACCGTGGCTACCCTCACCGCCTTGGCGGCAAAGAGCGGGAAATAATGGCGGTAGTACATTCTTTCTGACCACGGTATGTCTTTGGGGCGATGCTCATGGTTCAGGTCATGTATCACCGGGATGCAAGGAACAGAAGTGCGCAGCGGCATCAGTCCGTCAGGGGCAATATACAGGTCAGCTTTTACCTTCTTAAGAACGCCGGGAAGAAGCAGCTCATGCCAGAGATACCAGATAGCAGGATGCACGTTGCGCAGCGGGATAATAAGATATTCAATATTGTCACCGGCGAGAGGCAGTGTGTCATATCTCCTGTCACTGATAAGCACGAACCTGTGCTCCGGGTGATCAGCTATGATACGCCTGATAACTTCATGGGTGAACCATCCTATACCGTCGCCCGGAGACCTCTTCAGCGTCCGGGCATTAACCGCAATAACCATTTTGTTCCCTTTGCCGGATACAAATGTGCAAATAACTTACTGGAATTCTATCACCCTCTGCCTGCGAATAGTCTCCGCCAGATCAGATTTTATGATTTGTCCGGATAATATTGAAATTGATTGATTTTATTATGATATTTGTAGAAGTGCAACTGTGGTCTGGTCAACTGCAATACTGTTAAAATGAAAATCCGGGGGCGGAGCCTTTCAGAGGAAGAGAAGTATCGGTCGCTGTTTGAGAATGTCCGGGAGGGCATTTATCAGAGCACACCTGACGGTAAGATCTTAACCGCCAATCCTGCGCTTGTCAGGATGCTGGGCTATGATAGCGAGGAGGAACTTAAAACCCTGAATATTGCACGTGACCTCTACGTCAATCCTGATGATCGCGATAAGCTTCTAAATGAGCTGGTAGAGAAAAGTACCGACGGCGATATTGAGCTTCGGCTGAGACGCAGGGACGGCACTGAGATCTTTGTCCTGGAACACTCTCATCCTGTGTATGATCATCAGGGAGAGTTGATTTATTTCGAGGGGGCGCTGACAGATATTACCCGGAGAAAAGCTGCCGAGACAGCTCTCAGGGAGAGTGAGACAAAATACCAGACCCTGCTTGAGATGATGCAGGACGGCATCTCACTGTTTGACAAAATGGGAAAACTACTTTGGTTCAACCAGAGGAAGCGTTTAATGCTCGGTTACAAAAGCGACGGGGAGCTTTTTGAAAAAAATGCATTTGATCTGATTTATCCTGAAGATCACAGTCTGGCTCGTGAAAGCTGGGCAAAACTGATTGAAAAAGGTTCTGTCAGCAATGTTGAGATGCGTGTCCTGAGGAAAGACGGATCATTCTTCTGGGCTGAATTCAATACCACCGCCATAAAGAATGAAGAGGGGCAGCCGGAGTTCTTCATGGACACCATGCGCGATGTCACCGGGCGAAAGAGAGATGCTGACCTGCTGCGCGAGAGCGCAGAGAGCTACAGGACACTCTTCAACAGTATTGCAAGCGCCATGTATATACTTAACCGTCAGGGGAAGTTCGTTAATGTCAATGACGGGGCGGTACAGATGTATGGTTATGAGCGCGATTTCTTTGTAGGTAAGACTCCTGAGTTTCTGAGTGCCCCGGGAAGGAACGACCTTACTGAGGTTATGAGAATGATAGCTGAGGCATTCTCGGGCACGCCGCAGAGATTTGAATTCTGGGGGATGAGAAAGAACGGGGAGGTATTCCCCAAGGAGGTAAGCCTTTTCAGGACAACCTATTTTGGAGAAGAAGCAATAATCGCAATAGGCGTCGATATTACCGAAAGGAAGAGGGTGGCTGAGGAGCTGCGGATACACAGCGAGCACCTTCAGAGAATCATTGACCTCGTCCCCAGCTATATCTTTGCCAAAGACATTGACGGCCGCTTTCTGCTTACCAATAAGGCGCTGGCAAGCGTCTTCGGGATGCTGCCGTCGGAGACACAGGGGAAGACAGACGCTGATTACGGCGCTACGCCCGAGCAGGTAGAGTCGTACCGCAAGGCTGACCTGAAGGTTATCGAAAAGGGTATCCCGGTGATGATACCTGAGGAGCAGGTCTTACGCGATGACGGCTCACTGGGATGGTTCCAGACAGTGAAGATACCATATATCCATCCCGGGTACGAAAAACCGGCTATACTTGGTGTCGCGACAGATATTACATTGAGGAAGGAGGCGGAGGATGAGCTCCGCAGGAGCGAGGAACGCTTCAGGAAACTCTTTGAATCACACTCGGCCATAAAGCTGATAATAAATCCTGCAGACGGATCAGTCATCGATGCCAACAATGCGGCTGCAGAGTTCTACGGCTGGCCTACTGAGAGGCTCAGGAAGATGAAGATATATGAAATTAGCACAATGTCCCAGAAGGGCGTTGATCAGCTGATGAAGAATGTGGTCAACCAGCGAAGCATCAGGTTCGAATCCAATCACAGGCTTGCTGACGGAAGCATACGCGAGGTAGAGGTCTTCTCTAGCAGGGTCGAGATTGACGGCAAGGAACTACTGCACTCCATCATTCATGACATAACAGACAAAAAGAAGATATTGCTTGACCTCATCGCGGCAAAGGAAAAAGCAGAGGAGAGTGACAGGCTTAAGACAGCATTTCTTCATAACATCTCGCATGAGATCAGAACACCAATGAATGCAATCGTTGGTTTTACAGGCCTGCTTGATTCACCTGACCTCTCCGACGAAGATAGAAGGTACTATATTGATATGGTCAGCCAGAGCAGTAACCAGCTCCTGTCGATTATTTCAGACATTGTAGAGATATCCAATATTGAAACAGGCCAGACCAGGATCTCTGTTACTGAGACAAATGTGAACCGGATACTCGTCACAGCCTATGACCATTTCTCTCACCAGGCAGGACAGAAAAAGCTGAGACTATCATTCAACAGAAATCTATCTGATCACAGGGCTGTAATAATGACTGATGGTAATAAGCTCCTGCAGGTTTTATCTAACCTCATCAGCAATGCAATAAAATTTACTTCTGAAGGATCTGTCTCATTCGGTTACACTCTTAAAGGAAGCGACCTGGAATTTTTTGTAACAGACACCGGTATTGGGATAACAGCGGACCAAAAGGCAAAGGTCTTCGATCGGTTCTACCAGGTTGAAGATCCTAAAAACACAAAGACCTCTGGAACAGGATTGGGCCTGACCATTGCCAGGGCTTTTGTGGTACTGCTTGGAGGAACAATAAGGATTGACTCAACCCCGGGCCAGGGAAGCACTTTTTACTTTACCGTACCTTATTCGGAATCTTCGGGCCATGCATCATCGGTCGATGTAAAGGCATAGAACACAGGTGAAGAGAAAATTCCTGGTAAATATTATTTTTCTGATCACTGTCAGTGTGGTGGTTAAGGCTTTCTGGGTTCTGGCCGTTGACCGTACCGTGCAGAATGTGGCAGGGGAGGAGGCCTATGGATTCTATTTTTCACTCTTCAGCTTCTCTGTTCTCTTTACTCTGCTGCTTGACATGGGTCTGTCAGGATTCAACAACAGGGCTGTCTCAGCCGACCCCGGGAGGGTAAGACTCTATTTTGGCAATGTTCTCCTGTTGAGACTGGCGCTCACAGCAGCATATTTTGCAGTCACGCTCACCGTTGCGTGGGCAATGGGCTATTCACCCCGACAGGTATCGATGCTCCTTATCCTGATGATAAACCAGGTAATGGCATCACTCACTCTCTGGCTGAGGTCAAACATAAGCGGCATGCAGTACCTTTTGCTCGACAGCATGCTCTCGGTTTCTGACAGGCTGATAATGATTGTTATCTGCTCGGTTCTGCTGTGGGGAGGGGTGCTCTCCGGACCCTTCCGGATTGAATGGTTTGTATGGACGCAGACGGCAGCATATTTCACAGTGATGGCTCTGTCATTAATGATCGTGATACGCAGGGGGGGGGTCTCAAAGGTGAAACCCGACATGTCAGTGCTGAGGGGCATAGTTATTTCCGGACTGCCATATGCTGTTGTTGTATTTGCCATGACGATCTACTGGCGCACTGACACGGTCCTCATAGAACGACTGTTACCCGGGGGAGCCAGGGAGGCTGGTAACTATGCGCAGGCTTTCAGGCTCTTTGATGCCTTTGCAATGATACCTGTCATGTTCGGAGGACTCCTTCTGCCGATACTGTCAAGGGAGCTTGCTGCGGGGAATGACGTTCGTGCTCTTGCGGTGACAGCGGCGAGAGCACTGCTGCCACCGTTGGGTATCGCTGCCGTGACAATGGCCACCTTCTCACAGGAGATACTTGACCTGCTCTACAGGTCTCCGGCACCCTCTGCCGTCGATGCCTTCACCCTGCTCATGTTCACCCTGGTGCCGGCAGGCGTTACTTATGTCTTCAGCACAATGCTCACGGCAGCCGGACTGATGAAAAGACTGGCAATGATCACTCTTGCAGCCATGGTTGTGACTGTAATTATGAACCTCTTCCTGATACCTGAATATTCTGCTGCAGGGGCAGCCCTCTCTGCATTGGTGACACAGTCGCTGGTAGCAGCAGCATGTGTAATTGAGGTGCGAAAGAGCATGTTCAGCATGGTCGTTCCAGCAAAAGTATCCCTCTTCCTGGCTATGCTCCTTCTCACATTCGCTGCCGGTCAATTAATGAGGCACTTTGATATGCCGTGGGGCCTCGCAGCGGCACTGCAGCTCATCACCGGATTCATCTGCGCACTGGTTTTCAGAATGATTGAGCCTCTTCAAAGCATCAAACTCATCCTGACGAAGAGGTGATTATATTTAAAAAGTATTATTTTTGGCACTGATTAGACAAAAGTCTGAAATGAAAGGAATTGTTACAGGTGTTATTCTGGTAGTGACTTGTTCGCTCTCCTTTTCACAGCAGGCTTATGAACTGTCGCACCAGGTCCTGGTGCCGGCAGCAGGACTGGTAACTGCAGGTGGCATATCATATCAGCAAACGGTAGGGGAGACAGCTGTTGAAGTCACAGTCCCTGCAATTTATGTTCTGACACAGGGTTTCCAGCAACCACGGTTCATACCTAAGGTTGCCCTCCCTCCGAGACAAGGCAATGGGGTCGACTTTTTCCCTAATCCGGTTACAGAGACAAACAACCACGTACTTAATGTCAGGCTTTATGGTGTACTTGGGAGACATTATGAGATTATCATCGTCAACCTTCTGGGGTCAGTTCTCTACCAGACAAGCATCGAACTGTCACCTGATCATGATTATATTCATCAGGTTAGCATACAACATTACGCTAACGGCATCTACATAGTAAAGGTCACCAGTTCCGACGAAGTCATAGACAGAGCGTTTAAAATTGAGAAACTGTAAAGTTGAAGTGATGAAAAGAATTATTTCTTGTGGATTGACAGCATTGGTGCTACTCTTTGCTGCAGGCAAAGCAGGCTGGAGTCAGGGAACAGTCCCTGGCGGGATAAACTATCAGGCCGTTGCCCGGGACAATACAGGCAAGGAACTTGTAAATACGAGGATAGAGGTCAGGTTCACCATAAAAAGCGGTTCTCCTACAGGCACAATAGTATACCAGGAGGTATTTACGAATGTGACTACCACAAAATATGGTGTTTTCTCACTTGTTATCGGCGATGGTGCTCCGGTTACAGGAACCTTTGGTGCGATAGACTGGTCTTCCTTTGACCACTATTTACAGGTAGAGGTTAAGTTTGAGAATCTCTTCATGGATATGGGTACGATGCAGTTTATGGCAGTACCCTATGCATTGTATGCATGGAGATCGCTTGAACCCGGTCCGCAGGGACCTCCCGGGCCACAAGGCATACCGGGTGACCCTGCAACGGATGATCAGAAGCTTGCATACAATATTGAAACTAAAGCACTCACAATAGATAATGGTAATACGGTGCGTCTCGATTCGATCGTTGCATTCAGAGCCAGAAAAAATATATCTGAAAGTACTTCTATTAACACTAATGTCATTATGACCTATGCCACACCTGACCTAAATGTTGGAGAGGGGTTAAATCCTAATACTGGTATTTTTACAGCACCTGCAGATGGTATTTATACTTTTAATATTACTTATCATGCTGATGGAAGTGGTGGTTCAAGGGCAGTTTCGTTGTATGTTAAATCCGCACTTTATGAGATAATCGCAGATGAGATTGGGGCCGGAACCACAATAAGAGTTAGGTCTGTCACAACAAAATTAAATAAAGGAGATACAGTGAGCGTTGTCATATTCACAGGAATCTCCACCCAAACAGGCACAGGATCATTTGCGGGCTACAAGGTTAACTAGCAGAGCTGAATCTTTTCCAAAGGCCACGTCCGCTCGTGGCCTTTTTTTATGTTTTGTCCTTAACCTCTACGAGGTATAAATTTGTGTTGTGGCATGTTTTGCTACAATACCTTATGGCCTACGGCCAATATTAAGCACAGGTAGCATTTAACCACTGATTTCACAGAGTTAAAATGGAGTTTCACTGTTTTGTTTTGAAGACAACAGTGTAACTCTGTAAATTACTCAGTGTCACTCTGTGGTGAAAGTTTTTAACCACTGATTTCACAGAGTTAAATGAAGTTTCACTTTTTTGACTTACAGACCACCCCCCGTCCGCCAGCCGGCGGACGGCTCCCCTCCTGGCTCAGGAGGGGAAATCCTTACATATATTCAATCCTTTCTGCATGCTCCATGCTCCATGCTCCCTGCTCCCTGCCCCCTGCTCCCTGCTCCCTGCCCCCTGCTCCATGCTCCATGCTCCTTGCTCCTTGTACCTCTTTTACTATCTTTGCCACAAATTGATCTGAAATGATAACGAATGACCAGATAAAAGACCTCACGGGACGCCGGGACGCGTTAAGGAGGTATCTTTGACGTTGATGGCAAGCTGAAACTTATCAAAGAGAAGGAAGAGATCACCCACTCACCCGGCTTCTGGAATGATCCCAAAAAAGCCGAGGAGCTGATGAGGGAGATCTCCTCAGTCAAGAGCTGGACCACTGCATATGACGTCGTCAATACCTCGGTTGAGGACCTGTTGGTATTATACGATTTTTATAAGGAGGGAGAAGTAACCGAGGAGGAGATAGCCACCCAGTACCATACCACTCTCTCTGCTGTAGAAAAGCTCGAGCTCCGTAACATGCTCAGACGTGAGGAGGACAGGCTGGGGGCCGTCCTCAAGATCAACGCCGGAGCGGGTGGCACTGAGAGCAACGACTGGGCACAGATGCTCATGCGCATGTACCTCATGTGGGGCGAGAATAACGGGTACAAGATCACGGAGGCATACTACCAGGCAGGCGATGAAGCCGGCATTAAAACAGTCACCCTGGAGTTCGAGGGTGAGAACGCCTACGGTTACCTCAAGAGCGAGAACGGGGTTCACCGCCTGGTCCGTATTTCGCCTTTCAACTCCCAGGGGAAAAGACAGACGACTTTCGCATCGGTATACGTTGCGCCCCTTGTTGACGATGAAATAGAGATAGAGATAAACCCGGCTGACATCACCTGGGAGACATTCCGCTCATCAGGTGCCGGCGGACAGAACGTAAACAAGGTGGAGACCGCTGTCAGACTGCGTCATGCTCCAACGGGACTGGTAATCGAGAACCAGGAGTCGCGCTCACAGGGACAGAACAAGGAGAACGCCCTCCGCCTTCTCAGATCCCACCTCTATGAGATGGAGCTGCGAAAGAGACAGGAAGAGATAGCTAAGATCGAGGGGGCAAAGAAAAAGATAGAGTGGGGCTCACAGATCCGGTCATACACTCTCCATCCCTACAAGCTGGTGAAGGACCTGCGAACCGGGTACGAGACAGGCAATGCCCAGGCTGTGCTCGACGGCGATCTTGATGATTTTATCAAGTCGTTCCTCATGGAGTTTGGCGGAAGCCAGTAATGCTTCATGACAAAACGCATGGTTTAAGCTCCATATAATCTGTTATTTTGCACTTCAACGAACATTTCACTTAATGAGCAAGAGAGAGAAGTTGTTTGATAAGTTTCCGCCTGTATCCACGGAGAAGTGGATGGAGAAAATCACAGCTGACCTTAAAGGTGCCGATTTCTCAAAAAAACTGGTCTGGAAGACCCGTGAAGGCCTAGAGGTCATGCCATTCTACAGGCATGATGATCTGGAGAAGATCAGCCACAGGGCCTCCCTCCCGGGTGACTATCCGTGGGTGCGAGGAGCAAGGCTCACTGATAACAGGTGGATGGTGAGACAGGATATTACTGTCAGTGACTACCACGAGGCTAATCGCAAGGCCCTTGATATTCTCATGAAGGGTGTCACCTCACTGGGTTTTGTCATCAGTGACCCTGCCACATTGAACGTTGAGAACATGACGGCATTGCTCGCTGATATTCACTGTGAAAGTGTAGAGATCAACTTCGTTACACCCGGTAAGGCAAAGGAGTTGCTGGCATCATTGAAGTCCGTTTTATGGGCTGCAGGAGCAGATATGAACAGGGTGAGAGGCAGCATCGCCGCTGACCCTCTCGGAAGGCTCGTTGCAAACGGCAAGCTGTGTGTCACCATTGATGAAGGACTGGAGTACCTGTCTGACCTTGTAAGAGAATCGGCATCACTCCCCGGCATCAGGTGCGTCAATCCCTCCGGGACACTCTTCAGCAATGCCGGAGCGGGGCCCGTGACGGAGCTCGCCTATACCCTTAGTCTCGGTAACGAATACATGGCCTCACTCACAGCAAGGGGCATTCACCCTGACATGGCTGCATCGCAGATCAGGTTTACCTTTGGCATTGGCCCTGACTTCTTTCCCGAGATAGCAAAACTGAGGGCAGCCAGAATGCTCTGGGCGCTTGTGGTAAAGGGGTACAAACCAAAAGCAGAGAAGAACACTCTGATGCATATTCATTCTGTCACCGGCAGGTGGAATAAAACCCTCTACGATCCGTATGTAAATATGCTCCGTACTCAGACAGAAGCAATGTCTGCCGTTATAGGAGGAGCTGACTCAATCACTGTTGAACCATTTGACATCATCTTCAGGAATCCTGACGACTTCTCTGAGCGTATAGCACGCAACCAGCAGCTGCTGCTGATGGAGGAGTCGCACCTGGGTATAGTCGCGGATCCCGGAGCAGGGTCATATTACCTCGAGAAGCTTACCTCTGAGATAGCTCGTGAGGCCTGGAAACTTTTTATTGAGACTGAGAACGAAGGAGGCTTCCTTGAATCTGTTAAAAGAGGCATAATCCAGAAGAAGATAAACGCTGCATATCTTTCCCGGAAGAGCGACCTGGAGAAAAGACGGGAGACACTTCTCGGAACAAATCAGTATCCTAACTTCAGGGAACAGAAGCCTGTGAATGCTGAGAGTGAGAGGCTCTTCCCTCAGGGCGTTACATCTGGAGATCCGGAGGTAGAGAAGATCACTCCTTCAAGAGGCGCTGAGGAGTTTGAAAAACTAAGGCTGGCCACAGAGAGTTCAGGTCGCAGGCCGCTTGCCTTCATGCTAACAATAGGTAACCTTGCAATGCGAAGGGCAAGAGCACAGTTCTCTTCAAATTTCTTTGCATGTGCAGGATACGAGGTGAGAGATAACAACGGCTTTGATACTGCCGCCGAGGGAGTGAAGGCCGCCCTGGAAGCAAAAGCTGATATAATTGTTATCTGCAGCTCCGATGATGATTATGCGATAGTAGCACATGACATTTTCACACTCACAGCACGAAGGGCAATAGTTGTAGTCGCCGGTAATCCGCCCTGCATGGATTCACTCAGGGCTGAGGGTCTGGAGCATTTCATAAGTGTGAAGTCAAACCTCCTGGAGACACTGAGGTTGTTCAACAAATTACTGGGAATAAACTGAATGGAGATGAGCAAGAGACCAGGATTTTCACTGCATGACCTTGAAAAGGTTTCGCCTGCCGCGAAGAACATTCAGAAGTGGGAAAGAGATAATGGTATTGTCCCTGTCTGGGAGACGGGTGAGCGCATCAGGGTGAAGAGCGTCTATACAAGCGATGATATAAAGGAGATGGAACACCTCGGCTATGCTGCCGGGCTGCCTCCTTTTCTACGGGGTCCATATTCAGGTATGTATGCCATGATGCCCTGGACTGTCAGGCAATATGCCGGGTTCTCAACGGCAGAAGAGTCTAACGCCTTCTACCGCCGCAATCTTGCCTCCGGGCAGAAAGGTCTGTCGGTGGCATTCGACCTCGCTACACACCGCGGCTATGACTCTGATCATGAACGTGTTGTAGGTGACGTTGGCAAAGCAGGTGTTGCCGTTGACTCTGTACTTGACATGAAGATACTCTTTGACCAGATACCTCTTGACAGGATGTCTGTCTCGATGACAATGAACGGTGCCGTACTGCCGGTCATGGCATTCTACATTGTTGCCGGCCTTGAGCAGGGTGCAAAGCTTGAAGAGATGCAGGGCACTATTCAGAATGACATCCTCAAGGAGTTCATGGTGCGCAACACATACATCTATCCTCCTGCGTTTTCGATGCGTATCATTGCCGACATTTTCAGGTACACCTCTGAGAAGATGCCGAAATTCAATTCGATTTCCATTTCAGGTTACCACATGCAGGAGGCAGGTGCCACAGCTGATATTGAGCTTGCCTATACCCTGGCAGACGGTCTTGAATACCTGCGCACAGGTGTCAATTCGGGGCTCAATGTAGATGACTTTGCTCCGCGACTGTCATTCTTCTGGGCCACTGGGATGAACTTCTTCATGGAGATAGCCAAGATGAGGGCAGCACGCATGCTATGGGCTAAGATTGTCAGTGACTTCAATCCAAAAAACCCCAAGTCGCTGGCACTGCGTACACACACACAGACATCAGGATGGAGCCTTACCGAGCAGGATCCGTTCAATAATGTAGGGCGTACCTGTATCGAGGCCATGGCAGCAGCACTGGGACACACACAAAGCCTTCATACAAACGCCCTTGACGAGGCTATTGCCCTGCCTACCGACTTCTCGGCAAGAATAGCACGCAACACACAGATCTATCTCCAGGAGGAGACCAGTATTTGCAGGGCAGTAGACCCATGGGCAGGCTCATATTACCTGGAGAAGCTCACTGATGATATTGCTCACCGTGCCTGGGAGCTTATACAGGAGGTGGAGAGTCTTGGCGGTATGGCCAGGGCGATTGAGTCAGGCGTGCCCAAGATGAGGATAGAGGAAGCAGCAGCGAGAGCACAGGCTAAGATTGACTCAGGCGCACAGACGATTGTAGGCACCAATAAGTACCGGCTTGAGAAAGAGGAGCCCCTTGAGATACTGGAGGTAGATAACTCAGCAGTACGCGAGTCACAGTTGAAGAGACTTGCACAGCTCAGGGCTTCACGTAATGAGGATGAGTGCCGGAAGTCGCTCGATGCCATCACCAGGGCAGCGGAGACAGGAGAGGGTAACCTCCTGGAGCTGGCGGTTGATGCAGCATCAAAGAGAGCAACGCTTGGAGAGATATCATATGCATGCGAAAAAATAGCAGGGAGGTATAAAGCCGTGATAAGAACAATTTCAGGAGTATATTCATCAGAATACAAGTCAGATTCAGACTTTGAGGAGGCAAAAGCCATGGCTGCGGAGTTTGCATCGCGGGCGGGACGACAGCCACGTATAATGATTGCCAAGATGGGACAGGACGGTCATGACAGAGGTGCAAAAGTAGTATCGACAGGATATGCCGATATCGGGTTCGATGTTGATATCGGACCGCTGTTTCAGACACCCGCAGAGGCCGCCAGGCAGGCAGTTGAGAATGATGTTCACCTGCTTGGCGTCTCGAGCCTCGCCGCCGGACACAAGACACTCATCCCGCAGGTGATAGCCGAGCTGAAGAAGCTAGGTCGTGATGACATACTTGTCATCGCAGGCGGAGTGATCCCCGCGCAGGACTACCAGTACCTGTATGATGCCGGGGTAGCAGCTATCTTCGGCCCGGGAACATCTGTGTCAAAAGCAGCCAAACAGATTCTTGCAATATTGCTGCAGACAGTCTGAAAACAGGGTACACTGATAATGAAAATGGCTGCAATAGAATTTTGACAGCCATTTTTCATTTTTAACTATCTTGCATTGCCAATCGTTATGCTACATGAAGATATTTACACTCTTATTAATTTTAGTCCTTTCATTTACAGGATGTCACAGTGCAAAAAAAGGAGTACCGCAGGTAGATCAGATGATCGCCGTTTCACCTGTAACCGGAGAGATGAGTCAACAGGCTCCTGCGTTGCCGGATGAAGCATCTGACCATGTCTGGGATTTCCGTGATGCCACTACATGGCTCCTGGGAGATATCACACTCGGGCAGATAAGGGACCGTGAACCGCATGCTACATGGTATTACAAAGAGTACAACGGAATCGATTATGTCGCTGATCCGGTTATTGTCGAAGAGCTCAGGACAATCAGGACCGATGACCTTACAATAATGATTGTTCTGGGGACCTGGTGCCCTGACAGCCGCAGGGAGGTGCCAAGATTCATGAAACTTGTGAGTGCCTGGGGATTACCTGTTGAGAAAATCCGGTTCATCGGCGTAGATATCAATAAGGTCGCTCCGCTGGGCGATTACCCTGCACTGGGTATTGAAAGGGTGCCAACCTTCATTTTTTATGAAAATAAAATAGAGACGGGACGCATCATTGAAGTTCCGGTCACGTCTTTAGAACAGGATACCAGAGATATCCTGAAGAGAAAAGAATGAATACTTAATACTTGAACCAATGGAAGAAGAAACAAACAAACAGGGAACAGGTCTGGGTGTGGGAGCACTCGTGACAGCCATTATAGCTTTCCTTCTGGCAGTAGTACCATGTGTGGGTATGATAGCCATACTGCCTGCTGTGATAGCACTGGTGTTGGCAATAGTCGGCCTCTCACGTTCCAGGAACAACCAGGGAATCCTTATCGGAGGACTGGCGGTAGCAGTAATTGCACTTATGATCTCTGTATCACAGATAGTTGTAATAAGTAAAGTGGCCAACCACTCAGACAATTGGGCAGGCGAAATTGAGAAGGTGATACAGGATGTTACGTCAGACATAGAGAGGGAGTTCGGAGATAATGAGGTCACCATACGTGTCGACAGCGGTGAGGAGACAGTTGAGATAAAGGCAACAACCCGCAAGAATGAGCTTGAAAATAAGCTTGATGAACTTGAGGGGAAAGTCGATACAGTCAAGCCTGAGCCGGAAAAGTAATGCAACCTGCCAGGTGAAACGGGCTGCCGACCAGAAGGTTTACATATCTGTCAATGCCATATTCGCCGGAGTAATCCTTATAATAATGGGTTACTCCGGTTTTTATTCGCCCGACGAAAGCATGTATCCTGTACCGTGCATACATGAGAAAATTACAGGAGAGCCGTGTCCCTCATGTGGTCTGTCGCATGCCTTCTCACTCATCGTCAGGGGAAGGATAGATGAGGCCGTAGTATGGAACAGAGCCTCACCGGGGGTTTTCCTCTTCTTTGCTGTTCAGCTGATCTTACGGATAATACTGGGGACGAGAAGCATGATGACCGGTGCCGGGTTGAAGAAAATCGTGATAGCAGATAGCCTTATCTCTGTATTAATGGCACTGGCTGCCTTTTACCCGTTTCTCAGGTCATTGTGGCTCAGTCTCTTCTGAACCTCAGTCCCTGAAGAGTGAGTTGATTACATCATATACAAGGTGACTCTCAAAGCCTTTACCCAGTGCATGCCTGAGAAGCTTACCCTTCATGTCAAACCTGTTTTTAGCTTTTATCTTTTTTTGCTGTGTAACGATTATCTTCCTGAGAAGATCAAGGTATTCATCTCCGTCAATAGTCTCCAGCCCTGTTGAAATGTCTGCGTCTGGTATCTTTTTGGCTTTCAGCGCCATGGTAATCTTTAGCCGTCCCCACTGGTTGTACCTGAAGTGATCACGGGCAAAAGCGCTGCAATATCGTGCCTCATCGATGAATTTATCCTCTTTGAGTTTGTCTATGATTTCGTTTTTAGTTGTTTCGTCACTTGCTCCCCACCGGGTCAGCAATGAGATTATGTCGCTTACGCAGTACTCTCTTACTGAGCATAGCTGCTGAGCCCTCTGCAAAAGCTCCTTCTTTTCTTTTCCCTCATCCATATTTTACGGCTTTAATGAACCTCTGCTTTCCTCTTATGTCATTCAGTACTTTTACCTCACGGTAACATGAAGGGTTGAAAAGTCGGGATGTTTCTACGGCATAGGCCTCATTGGCCTCGAGATAGATGCGTCCGCCAGGTAACAGGCGTTTATCAGCGATTTTAACCAGGTGCCTGTAAAAGAGCAGAGGGTCATTGTCAGGCACGAAAAGAGCCTCATGCGGCTCATAATCAACTACATTGACATGCATCATCTCCTTTTCGCTCACTGTTATGTAAGGAGGGTTGCTTACGATAATAGTGCTTTTCTCTATGGCATCCACGGGCTGAGAAAGGATATCGTGAGCAATGAGTGTTACACCGGCTTTGTTTGAGATGATGTTGCGTGATGCAATATTAAGGGCAGTTTGGGAGATATCTGAAGCGTAAACAGTTGCCCCGGGAAATGCAAGGGAGAGAGCAATGGCAATGCAGCCTGACCCCGTGCAGATGTCGGTGGCTACGCCGTTGAATCCTTGGTTCTCACTGATGATCAAAGAGGTAAGCTCCTCCGTCTCAGGCCTTGGTATCAGGACACCTGTTTCTACCTCAATGCGATGGCCAAGAAACTCTGTATAGCCGAAGATATACTGCAGCGGTTCGCCCTTTGCAGCCCGTGCTGTTGCCGATAAAATCCGCGCTGCCGTCGTGCGATCGGTAATCTGGTCACCGAATGCAAGCTGCCGGGCACTGCCCATACCTGTATATTCGCCTATTATAACCGACGCCATTGCCTCTGCTTCAGGCTGTTGCCACAGGACTGACAGCAGGCTAGCAACATGACGACGTAATTCAGTTATTGTTTGTAACTTTTCGGCCATGATTCAAAGATAGGAAATTGAACCCTATGACTAATCCTGACGACCTGTTCTATATGAGACGTTGCCTTGACCTTGCCGTCAGGGCAGAAGGGAATACCTCACCCAACCCGCTGGTCGGTTCGGTCATAGTACATGACGGCAGGATAACAGGAGAGGGATACCACCTGAGAGCAGGTACTCCGCATGCGGAAGTACACGCAATAAATTCCGTTGCTGATAAAACTCTGCTACCCAGTTCAACACTATATGCCAGTCTTGAGCCATGTTCACATCAGGGACGTACTCCCCCGTGCACTGACCTGATTATTAAGAGCGGCATTAAACGAGTTGTGATTGGCACAATGGATACAAGCCTCAAAGTTGCGGGAAGGGGAATAGAAAAAATGAGCGCGGCAGGGATTGAGGTTATTACCGGAATAGCTGAAGATGAATGCCGGCGGGTTAACAGGAGGTTCTTTACATGGCATGAGAAGCACCGGCCATATGTCATATTGAAATGGGCACGCAGCGCAGACGGATACATCGACTTCAACCGGTCACCTGGTGATGCCGCAGAGCCTCACTGGATAACAGGAATGACAGAGAGGGTGCTCGTTCATCGCTGGAGGGCAGCAGAAGATGCCATCCTTGCCGGAGGAGGAACAGTAAGGGCAGATAATCCATCACTCGACGTCCGGCTGTGGAAAGGAAAAAATCCGGTCAAGATTATTATAAGCCGCAGCGGAGCTCTCGATCGGGCATCAAAGATATTTAACGGGACAGCAGATGTGATCCTGTTTACAAGGAACAGGGATGTTACATTTCAGAATACCAGGGTAATATATCTTAAAGAAGATCAGGACTTTATCGGAGAAGTACTGGCTAACCTCCATCAGATGGGCATTCAGTCACTATTTGTGGAGGGAGGGGGCTTTATAATAAAAAGCTTCATAACCTCAGGCCTCTGGGATGAGGCCTGGCGCTTCACCGGAAAGAAGAAGTTTGGCGGAGGAGTCGCCGATCCTTTTACCTCTTTCAATGCCTGCAGATCTTACCATTTTGAGCATAGTATTCTGGAAAAAGCCCAAAAATTTTGACTAAACTCACTTTTTTGTATGTTAATAACTGCTTTTTTGTTGTTAATAAATAAATTTTTGTATTTTTGATATCCCATTTTATAAATGAGCTAAAATCATGAAACGAGGATTCTCAGTTCTTGTAATTGTTCTTTTCACGGCTGGTTTGACTGT